>CAUHBW010000264.1 GCA_959604115.1 uncultured Bilophila sp.
TCCAATCTTTATAGCCCCAGCCGTTCCTTCCACCTCGGCAGATCGGGATCGAGTGCGAGGTAGTTGGGGGGCAGATCGGGGGCCTTGGGGGCGGCGAGAGCCGCGGCGACGTCTTCGGCGCTGCGGACGTTGACCATGCCGGGAAGGCCCTGCAATGGGCAGAGGTCCACGTCGTCCTCGGCGGCCTGCACCAGCACGGGCAGCTTGCGGAAGGCCGCCTCCAGCGCGACGGTGGTGGAGTTCGAGGCCCAGACCACGGTGCCGGGCGTGAGGAAGTTGCCGATGGGACCGTCCGCCACGCGGGGCGGCTCGGCGGTCCCGTAGAGGGCCTTGAGGCGTTCCGCTACGGGCAGATAGGGATGCGGCTTCACGAGCACTTCCCAGCCGTCCAGAATCCCCGCCTTGGCCGAGGCCGCGAGGGTGGCGAGATGTGCGTCGGTTTCGTCAGCGAAGAAGCTGGTCACGACGAGCAGACGCGTGGGCTTCGCGGGAGCTTCGGGCGCGGTTTCGTCGGGCTTGGGAGCGAGATAGAGATAGCGCAGGGCTTCCACCAGCGCGGTGCGATCTTTGGGCATGTGCCCGGCGAGCATGGCGTCCTGCGCGCCGGTGCCGTTGCACAGCCACAGTTCGGGCATGGCCCGGCGACAGGCGGGATCGTTGATCATCCGGGGATCGTCGAAATACCGGAAGTCCGTGGGCCGCACCGTGGAGTGCTGCGCTCCGTAGACCGGACCGGCGTCCGCGTCGTGCATGGACTGGCAGAGCATGCGCTCCCACGGACAGTTTTCCTGCGGGAAGGTCGTCCAGTCCTGCGGCCCGGCCCATTCGGCGTAGCGGCGGAAGGCTTCGCGCATCAGGCACCGTTCCAGCGCCCGCCAGCCGCGCGTGGAGTCGGCCCAGTTGTCCTTGAGCACGGGCCAGAGATCCATTTGCGAACCGGGGAAGCGGAACAGTTCCCTGACCTGCGGCTCCACGGCCCGGCTGGACAGGAGGAGCTTGCCGAAGCGGACAAGGCTTTTCCAGATGTCGCCGTTGGTGAGGAACTCCTCAAGGAAGTGGAACGACGCGCCGTCCTGTCCGCTTTCGCGGAAGCGGTCGCGCAGCCTGATGGCGTCCGGAAAGGAGCACTGCGGAGCCGGGAAGTAGAGAAACACCCAGTTGACGCGGTTGGGCCTGCCTTCGGAGGGCGCCAGCGCGTCGTGCAGCTTTTCCCAGTAGCGCGAGCGGAACCGCCCGTTCTTGGCGGCGTTCATATCGATGTTGGGGAAGTAGGTCACGATGCTCGCGGGCGTTACGCCTTCGGGCAGGACGGGCCGGGCGAGCCGCGTGCGCGGAAGGCGGCGGCGCACGATCCACAGCCACGCGGGGAAACGCACCAGCGCCTTCACCGGGGCGGGCAGACCGTAATAGTACGCCTTGAGCTTGGCTTTCAGGCCCTCGGGTCTGGCTTCCTGCGGCCCGTCGGTGTCCTCCATGGCGAATGTGCGGCCCGTATCCTTGCAGAAACGGGAGAGCACGTCCCGCATCCACGGGTCGGCCCCGGCGGGCGCGTAGACGCGCAGGTCGGTGACGCCCTTTTCGTCCATGAGCTGTTCGAGGGCCCGGAGCTTCAGAGCCGGAAAAAGGTTGTGCGTCACCTTGGGATGTTTTTCCACCAGCGTGGAGCACCACCACATGGACAGGTTGTCCCCGGCGCGGAGGTGTTCCTCCAGCATGGAGCCCTGCACCCGCATGCAGCCGGTTTCGTAGGTCCACGCCGCCAGTTCGTCGCGGATGGGCAGCAGCCGTTTGTTCAGCTCCACCGGAATGGAAATCCGTCCGTCGGGGACGCTGCCCTTGTCCCATACCGCCACCAGCGCGTCGGAGGGCGCATCCTTGGGCGGTTCCGCCTTGTTCAGCAGGATCAGTGTGGTCATAGGAAATCCTTTTTGAAGGGAAATCTCGGAAGTTGGGAAGAGAGGCCGCCTCACCCACGAAACCGTTACGCCTTCTCGGAAGCGTTCGGAGAGGAAGGCGACGGCGCCCGTTCTGGAAAAGGAACGGCCTGCGAAAGAAAAAAGCCGGAGAGTATTTTCATACAAAGCGGGCCTTGTGTCCACAGGAACAATCGGGGCCGCCCCGGCGGGGAAGAACGGCGGCTGACGCTTGCCCGACATGACGGCGGGGAGAGGGTGGAGGAAGGGAAAAGGCGTCCGTTCGGAGCGGATTTTCTAACTGCTTCACCATTCAATGGTTCATTCCGCCGAAGATCGCGCTCTTCGGCGGAATCCACGCCGCGTTGCGGCGGGCCGCTCGCCGCAACGCCTTTCAATTTTTCAAGTTGAAAAGGTGTTAGGGCCTTTTCAACTTGGCTTCTAGTCCGCGAAGTGGTCGAAGCCGCCGGAGAAGGGGATGCCGTCGACGCGGATGTCGCCCGCTTCCGTGACTTTGCCGAGCATGGTGGTTTCGGCGTTGGCGACCATGACGTGCACGGCGAGTTCGGGAGAACAGGTGCCGATGAGCGCGTACTCCTCGCCGCCGAGGAAGGCGTGCCGCTTTCCGGCGGCGACGGGATCGGCCTCGCCCCTGGTGCGCATGAAGCGCAGGATGTCGGGATGCGGCATGGGCATGGCGATGTCCGCGCCGAGGCCGGGGCCGAGCAGACGCGGCAGATCGCGGGCCAGCCCGTCGGAAAGGTCCATCAGCCCGAGCCGCCCGCAGGCGGGATCGTTGCGTTCGCGGCCCCAGTCCGCCGCCAGCCGGGACAGGCGCATGCCTTCCTTGAGGCGCGGGACCGGGCGCAGGTGCGCTTCGCAGGGCACGGGCCAGCCGGGGAGGGCGGCGCGGCCCTGTTCTTCGAGCAGCATCAGCCCGGTGCGGGCAAGGCCCGGCCTGCCGATGATGAATACGATGTCGCCGGGCCGCGCTTCGCCGCGCAGGAGGGTTTTTTCCGCCTGCCCGAACACGGTCACGCACAGGTGCAGCTTGTCGGCGCGGGACAGGTCGCCGCCCACGAGCGGGGCGTCGAACGCGGCGGCCAGTTCGGCCATGCCCGCGCACAGGCCGTCCACCAGCGCGGTGTCCGCGTCGGGCGGCAGGGCCAGCCCCACCGTGAAGCCCACGGGCCGCGCGCCGTTTGCGGCGAGATCGCTCAGGTTCACCGCCAGCCCCTTCCAGCCGATGTCGCCGGGCGTGAAGTAGGAGCGGCGGAAGTGGACGTCCTCCATGAACAGGTCCGTGCTCACGCACAGCGGTCCGGTGACGCCGAGCACCGCGCAGTCGTCGCCGCGCCCGAGCAGGACGTCGGGGCCGCCGTCGGGAAAGTGCGAGGCGATGCGGGCGAGGATATGATCTTCGGAAACGAGATCGGACATTTATTCCTCCATAGTCAGGAAGGCGCTGAGGATGACCTTGAGCCCGAAGCCGGGGAAGTTTACCCGGCATTTGTCGGGCGGGAGCCGCTCCACGATCTTGCCGCGTCCGAAGATCTTGTGGCGGCAGTAGCCGCAGCCTTCGCCGCCCTTGCCTTTCGCGGCGGAAATCTTTTCGGGCGCCACCGGCGGCGGGAACACGCCCTTGATGCGCCCGGCGTTGGGGTTCGCCAACGCGCGCGGGACGTCCGGCGCGGGCCGCGCAAAGGCGGGATCGCCCGCAAGGGAGGCGCTGCGTTTGGACAGGCGGCCCGTGTATCCTTCCTGCCACTCCTCAAGCGCGCCGAACGGCAGTTCGCGGACGAACGGGCTCGGGATGGCGGGCTCGTTGCCGCCGTTCTGGCGGTTGTAGAGCGTGGCGGGTACGGAGAGTTCGAGATCCTCGCGGGCGCGGGTGCAGGCCACGTACATGAGGCGGCGTTCCTCTTCGAAGTCCTCCGGGCGCACCAGCGCGTGGCGCGACGGAAAGCGGTCCTCCACGAGGTCGAGCACGATCACGGCGTCCCATTCCAGCCCCTTGGCGGAGTGGATGGTGGAGAGCACGACCCGGCCCGCTTCGTCGAGTTCGTCGGCCTCGTCCTCCGGCGTTTCCAGCGAGAGGTCGGCCACGAACTGTTCCAGATCGGTGTAGGCCGAGGCGATGTGCGCGAGTTCGGAAAGCCCCTGCTGGCGGCGGGGCCAGTCGTCGGGGAACATGGCCTGCAACCGGGGCGTGTAGTGCTCGATGACCATTTCGATGAGCGCGGCGGGCGTCAGGTTGTGCTGGCGCAGCTTGTCGAGCAGGAGCATGTCCGACCACAGGTCGGGATACTTGGCGCAGGCTTTCCGCAGGGCGTCGAAATCGCCCTGCGTGGCGATCTGGTAGATCTTCTGGGCCGTCTTGGTGCCCACGCCCTTGGAGAGCCCGGCGACGCGCTCGAAGGAGGGCATGTCCAGCGGGTTGATCGCCAGCCGGACGAAGGCGACCACGTCCTTGACGTGCACGGCTTCGGTGTAGCGCAGGCCGCCGTACTTGCGGAACTTGACGCCGCGTTTCGAGAGCGCGACCTCAAGATGGTACGACTGGTAGCCCGCCCGGAACAGCACGGCGATTTCTTTGGCCTGATAGCGGTCGAGCAGTTCCTCCACGCGGGCCGCGACCAGATTGGCCTGCGTGAGATCGCTCATGGGGCGCATGAGGCGCACGCGGGGCGTCTTGTCGGTACGCTCCTTGCGGGTGAAGAGGTTCTTGCGGAAACCTTCCGAGGCCGGAGCCAGCACGGCGTTGGCGACGTCGAGCACGGACTGGGTGGAGCGGTAGTTCTCCTCCAGCCGGATGACGCGGGTGCCGGGGAACAGCTTGGGGAAGTCGAGGATGTTGCGGACGTCCGCGCCCCGGAAGGCGTAGATGGACTGGGCGTCGTCGCCCACGGCCATGACGTTGCCCGCCTCTCCGGCGAGGAGCCGCACCAGCCGGGCCTGCACGCGGTTGGTGTCCTGATATTCGTCCACCATGATGTAGCGGTAGCGTTCCCGGAACAGCGGAGCCAGCCCCTCGCGGCCCGTTTCGGGATCGCCCTTGAGCAGATCCTCCAGTTCGAACAGCAGGTCGTCGTAGTCGAGCAGACCGTGCTGGCGGCGGAACGCCCTGTAGGCCTCTCCGATGCTTTCCAGCGCGTCGGCGTGGGGCAGGAGGTGCTGCGCCTCGCGCTGGAGCACGTCGCCGAGGGAGATTTCCTTGTTCCGGGCCTTGCTGAGGAGGCCGATGACGGCTTGCGTCTTGGGGAAGGAGCGGTCGCCCTTGCCGACCTTGAGCCGCTCCTTGCACTGCTGGATGGCGGAGGCGCTGTCCGCCGAGTCCATGACGGTCACGGGGCCTTCCGCCCATGCGGGCCGGTACTGGCGCAGCACCGAGAACGCGAAGCCGTGGAACGTGCCGCCGTGGACGCCGCCGAGGCTGTAGCCGAGCAGGTCCGTGGCCCTGAGCAGCATTTCGCGGCTGGCCTTGCGCGTAAAGGTGAGCAGGAGCATGGCCTCGGGGGGCACGCCCTGTTCCGCCAGCCACGCCAGACGGTGGACGATGGTGCGGGTCTTGCCGCTCCCCGCGCCCGCGATGATCAGCACCGGACCGTCCGGGGCCGTCACCGCCTCAAGCTGCGCCGGGTTCAATGTCGAAATGTCTATCACTGGAACTCCGTGGGAAGGGCGCCTCCGGCGGCAAGGAGGGCTGCCGCCCCCCTTGACCCCAGCCGGGGGGCCAGATTGCCCCCCGACCCCCTCGAAGACGCCAATCCCCCCCGCGCGCCCCAACAGGGTTTTGCCCAG
>CAUHBW010000265.1 GCA_959604115.1 uncultured Bilophila sp.
GCTCAGGCGTTTGAGAAGGAACACAAAAACGTCCTTCGCGATATCCAAAACTTGGAATGTTCATCCAAGTTCCTAGAGCTCAATTTTGAGCTCTACGAATATTCCAGGCACTTAGGTATAGGTGTACGCGAATATCCAGCCTACCGTCTCACTCGCGACGGTTTTGCCTTTTTGGCTATGGGCTTCACCGGCAAAAAGGCCGCCGCATGGAAGGAGCGCTTCCTTGAAGCCTTCAACGCTATGGAAGCTGCCCTTCTCAGACAGCAACGCCAGAAGGAAACGCAACGTCTGGAGCGCCGGCACCAAAAAGAACTGGCTGAACAGAAAAAACTGGGGCAGCAGGAACAACCCCAAGCTCCGGCATGGAAAAAGCCACCCCTCTTCCAGACCATGCGCAAGCTCACAAAAGGCCAGACCGACGCCCTCCTCGGACTCATCAGCATGGAAAGTCTGATTCAGGATCAGCAGCCGGAAGACGTGCTCAAGGATCTTCTGAACACCTTTCATATCGCCAGACTGGAAGATATGCGCCAGCCACATTACAAGAAATCCGTCTATCTGATCATGCGCCGCATGTTCCAGGCAGGGACGGAGCCCGCAGGAGCCTCCCCCGCTTCCCAGCCTTACAGCGCCGCCGTGGACGGCCTGATCAACTTCTGGAACAACTCTTCGGTCTTTTCCAAGGGCGACATTTATACCTACGTTCAGAACAAATGCGGCGTTTCCATAGCTGACGGGCTCGCCTCGGACAAAACCTGCCTCAAGGTGCTCTTCGCTCTCTGGTGCGGCATCGCCAGCAACGAATTGCGCATTCAGTAGCCACAGACTCCCCCAAAAAAGAAAGGCGATCCGTCGCCGAATCACCTTTCCCGCATCGTAATTTTGTTCTTGCATTAGAATCCCAGCCAACCAAAACCCTTGGCCATGATTACGGCAAAGGCAAGCCCGATACCGAGTGTCACTTAAGTCTACAGGGCTTTCTCAGCTCAGAACCCATTTAGTCGTTTCTTTCGACGGCACAAGTCCGTACTCTCCATTTTCGGACTCGAACAACCACCAGTCCCGGCTGATTCTCTTGACCCTGCCGATTCCCACAGTTTCCGAGGTTCGGGGCAACTGGATGGAGACGGAAAAGGGTTCCGCCCGCAGGCCTCCCCACAGCAAATCAAAACTCTGGTATCGCGGCAGCTTCTCAAGCCACATTCCGCTCCGGAACTCCTCCCGCGACAACGTGCCCAGCCTGAAGGAAATCTGATTGAAGCATCGGCTCACATCGGCCTCAAACGCTATCAGCATGTTGTCTCCCGTCGAATCCCCAAAAAGAAGGTAAGGCCCAATGGGTGTTACGCCGATACTCAGCTCATCCTCGCCGGACAGTTTCCATTTTTCAAGCTGCATCTTGATTCGCGCAAGACTCATGATCTTTCTCCGACTGTTTCTCTGAGAGTAAGCCAGGTTGGGTCAAAAATCAATTTTAGATTGATTTTTCTGTTTCCTCAATGGAACAGTCATTCCTTTCAATAGCTGCCCTGCCCGCAAGAGGCCTGTTTCCAGCGCCCGTCCGTTTATCGCCGCGATCAACGGCAACTGCCTCTTTCGTATCCAGATGGCAACCTCAACAAGAACATTGCTCCGCTCCTGCCTGCTCGTCCGTCTCATCTCGTCATTGACCTCTTTCATGCCTATCCTTTCTGCTTTTACCGCTCCCTGTCACTGCCTTTCGTTTGCCCAACTGAGCAACCCCCTTCCGTCCTTACAGGAAGGGGCTTGCTGGCAGCTTCAGTTTTATACAGGCCCGTTCACTATCCGGCTGATTTCCGCATCAAGAGCGTAGGCATACTCCATACCACCCGTATACCGACCGCATAATCGCCTGATTGTCCTGTCCGTAGCATTAAACCGTCCACAAATAGGCCATAAATCACTTTCATCGTGTTCCCGAAAAAGTCTGTTGATCTGAGATACAGACATGTCAAAAGTATCTACTCCGTAGAAAAGCTCCACCTCTTCCTCCATATCAATGCCCCCTTGCAAGAAAGGAAAAACGCCGTACTTCATTAAATTCCTCCAACTCATTTACGTTCTCAGAAGTTGGCAGCCCAGCGACTCATCACCGCCTTTGCTCCGCCACGCCCTTCAGGGCTTTTTTCCTCTGGAGTTGAGACCTGTCTTTTCAGACAAGAGCCCCTCCAAGGCCTTTCACCATGTGAAAGAAGGCATTGGAGGGGCTCTATTCAAAAAGCGTCTTAACGCCAGAAAAAAGGTATTCTGAAAAGTGGGCTTGCTTCCGTGACTGAACGACTGAAAGGAGTGAAGGCACGGAAGTTGCGCGGACTCGCGCACCCCTTTCCTTCTCCTGTCTTTCATAATTTCAAAGGTCGGGTCTGTGCCAGTCCGACTATAGAAAACGGATGTTTCTTTCCTCCAGAAAAAATAAGGAAAATGGACAGAGTGCGCCTCGGTATACGCCTCGTCAGCTTTTGGAATCATTCATATGACTTCACTAGAGGAGACATCCAGACCTACATCAAAAACAAGTGCGGCATCTCCCTCCAAGAGGGCATCGCCTCCGATCTGGATGGGTTGAAAGTTCTTTTTGCCCTGTGGGGAGGCATCTCCCATTATGGAATCAAAATTTGAGTTCCCCCCTTGCCAATGGCGGATCAGGCATTCCTTACGACTTAAGGAATCACGGAATCATCCACTGTCTTTCATTTCCCCTTTTCCGTTTCCTTTTTTCCTTAATCCGGCATGTGTCCCCTTCATGCTGGATTCTTTCTTATTGCTTCCAGGCTGCCGTCAGGCTAAAATGCAACATGAGCGAACGATTCCCACACGATGCCGCCTACAAGGCCCTGTTCAGCGATCCGTCCATGGTCGAATCGCTTCTGAGGGATTTCGTCCCCGAAGACTTTATCCAGGATCTCGACTTCTCCACTCTGGAACGCTGCTCCGGCAACTACGTCACCGACGATCTCCGTGAGCGATATGACGACATAATTTGGTGAATTAGCTGGAAAAAAGACAAATGGTGCTATGCTGTACTCATCTTTGAGTTTCAGAGCTCGCAAGATCACTGGATGGCGCTCAGAATCCTCTCCTATACGGCCTTGCTGCTTCGCGATCTCGTCAAATCGGGCAAAATTCGCGAACAGGACGGCCTTCCCCCGGTCTTTCCCATCGTCGTCTACAACGGCAACAAGCCTTGGAAGGCCCCTCAGGAAGTGGCCGAACTCTTCTCCCCGATGCCTCACGGCCTTCGGCGCTATCGACCTTCCCAAAAGCACTTCATCCTTGATGAAGGCCGTGTGCCCGACGACGCGCTGAACGAGGGACTCGTCGCCCAGCTTCTCCGTCTTGAGCGGGCCGGAGACGTTCTCGAAGTCCAAAGAGTCGTCAAACACCTGCTCGATGCTCTGCGGGCTCCGCAGTACCTTCATCTCCGCCGGGCGTTTGCAGTCTGGCTCGGACGAGTCGTCCTGAAACGCACGGGCATCACTCAACACATTTCGGAATTCAACGACTTACAGGAGGTTGACTCCATGTTGGAAGAAAGAGCCTCTCAGTGGCGTGAAGAACTGATTCAAAAAGGTGTACTCATTGGTGAAGCCAGAGGGATTTCCATTGGTGAAGCCAGAGGCATCAGTCTGGCTTTAAAAGATACCCTGAAAGACCGCTTTGGGGACATCCCTCCCGCTGTGGAAACATCCCTTACCGAGATTACAGACCCGACCACCTTGCGGAAGCTACTCCCCTTAGCCTATCGTGCAGAGCCCATGCAGGCATTCATGGATGGACTCCTGCGTCGCAGCAACTAATACCAAGATAGCCTTCCCCATATCGTGAGAATATTATGCCACAACCATTGCCAGAACGAGAAGAAGGACTCCGCTGCCCACACGGGGAGCAGTCGCAACTGCTCATGCTATGTTCACTTGATTGTGGACTTACCACTTCAATAGTTTCACCATAATTTTCAGGAATACCCTTTTTTATATTACCACTCTCACAAAATGGACAGTCCATGTAGAGAATACCTACATAATGTTGCTCATCAAGATTATCTTTATATTCATCAAATAATTTCATATAATTGCCCCTCAAGGAGAACCCTATATTTCCGATATACAAAAATACAGGGTTATAGAAATATAGCATTAGAAATTAACCGTGCCCGGTGCCTCTCTCGCCCTGTTGCCCATGACTCATGCTCCACATTTTTTAAGAATATCCATTAGCCAACCAGCAAATAATTCCCCGGTTTCCTTGTCCTCCACATTTTCCGAAAGCTCAACCAATTCCCGCAATGTCTGAGTTGAGCACGATTCCAGCGCATCCTTTACAATCCGTTCAATCTGCTCGATGCCCATGATCACTCCTTATACAAGCCTGTATTTCTTTATATATAGAAATACAGGTTTATATAAATATATCATTACAAATTTACAGAAATTTCCACCGGCTCAAACATGCTTAACCAATACCTTCCGATGACGTACCCGACATGCAATGGCAAACCATCCTTTCCATCAACATACATCTTGGAAACCCTGCTCCCGCCCCCTTCGATTTGTACCCTCAACGCCTTTACCGTTCTCGCATAGAAATGATTCCCAAACTGATCCAAATACAAAAACAGCTTACCATTCATGTCTTTCTCCAAAGAAAAAGGCGATCCGTCTCCGAATCGCCTTCCTATAATCACTCTCTAAAAAGCTCTAAAAAACAAGCCAGCCAAACCCCTTAGCCATGATGGTCGCCAAGGCAATCCAACCTCCGATCTGCCATTTCAACAGATCATATTTGACCTTCTCATTATCGACCTTGAGACGCGCCTCGGTTTCCCGGACTTCAAGACGAACCATTTCGGTTTCGGCTCGTATCTTTTCAATATCCGTTTTGAGCTCAGAACGAATCTTCTCGGTTTCAGCCCGAACCTTTTCGATTTCGACCTGCATTCGCAACTCGGTTTCGCGCAGGTCTTCCTTTGTCGCAGCCCTGTCCTCACGTCTTTCGAGCACTTCGACAAGCGCATGGAACTGCTCCTGCGTGAAGGCCTTTTCGAGCTTTTTTCCGGTATCAAACAACAACATGGAACACCTCCGTAAAATTGAGATTAAACATTTTCCCTACCCCCGTCCATAGTAAAGGCCGTCCCGGTTCCGGAACGGCCTCCCTTCACTCAGGCATAGGATGAACCTTCCTATGCCTCTCCGTTCCACAGCCTCGCAATGGCGTAGCTTGTGATCCGACATGCCGGAACGTCGAAACAATCAATAATCCGTTTCCTGAACGCCTTTCCCTTCCCGCTCCCCGGAATCGGCATAGCCGTATACCGCATGAAGCCTTTAAGCTGAACCTTCCGTTCAATAGGAATCAGCGTTACGGTCTTCGCCGTCACCTTCACCACTTCATAAAAATCGACGTTCGTCTGCTCATATCCCCAACTGCTCACAAAGACGTCACCCTGCTTCATCGGAATCCTCCATAATTGTTGACTGTTCCTTTCACTTGGCAGCCCAGCGACTCACCATCGCCTTTGATCCACCCTCTCCCCCGGAGCTTTTTCCTCTGGAGTTGAAAACTGCCTTTTAAGCAGTTCCCCCCAGATGGCTTTCACAAGTGAAAGAAGCCATCTGGGGGGAACTGATAAAGGCGTTTCAACGCCAGAAAAAAGGAAGAGATTCTGAAAAAACAGGCCT
>CAUHBW010000266.1 GCA_959604115.1 uncultured Bilophila sp.
CAGCGGAGATCCGCCGATACCCGGCAGACTCGGCAACACATAGACGATGCTGGCCAACAGAACCAGCAGCGAGACGACTACCCGCCAACTCAACGATTTCATGGTGTTCCCCTGAGAGCATCAGATTCGGGCGTCCGCCCCCCGGCCAGACGCGCCGCACATCACGCGAACCGATCCCCGACATACCCCGGCGGGTTCGCGGCGCGGAAGGAACCGCGCAAAAAGCAAGAAAGGCAGACATACGCCTCCCCGGGCGGGGAAACGCATGCCTGCCGACACGGAAAGAGCGTTTACTTCTCTTCCTTCGCCGTCTTGGAACGGGGGTCCATCAGGCTCACGACGTAGGCGCGGCCGAGGTTCACCGTGGTGTTGCCGAGATCAAGGGAAAGGATATCGCCGTCGATGTCCACGATGCGGCCCACGAGACCGCCGGTGGTCAGAACCTGATCACCCTTCTTCAGGGACTCCAGCATGGCCTTGTGCAGCTTGGCGCGTTTCTGCTGGGGACGGATGAGCAGGAAGTAGAAGATGGCGAGCATGGCGATGAGAGGAACGAACTGCATAAGGGCGTCAGTGCCGCCAGCCTGACCGGCGCCGGCGGTACCCATCGCATGAGCAACAGAAGCAAACATGAGGCCTCCAGAAAAAAAGGGGTTAAAGACATGGTGAAAGAGGCCCCTTTGTCAGCCGGGGCCACAAAATCCATATACTATAGCGTCTATGCAAGGTTGGCAAGTACGGATGTCCGCGCCGGGCGGCCTTATCGGGCCTTGTCCAGCACCGTTTTCTCGAACCGCGTTCCGCTCCAGACGAAGCGCACGTCCCGATCCGTCCGCACCTCCACAAGCCCCTTCGGCCCCCAGAACAGGGGCCGCACGTCCAGCCCGTCCTCGGCGAGGCAGAGCATGAGCGCGGGCGACAGCGACCGATCGAGCTTCCGCCCCCTCGCCAGAAAGTCGGACAGGGGCGGATCCTCGGGCGGGTTCGCGGGCACGAAGCCGCCGGTGGCGTCCTCTTCCCAGAGTTCGAGCGCGCACATCGCGCCGCCGGACGTGCCGAGCGCGGCCAGCAGCCTGTCGCCGCCCCGGAACACGCGCAACAGAACCCGCGTTTCCCCGAAGGGCCGGGAGACGAGTACGAGCCGGTCCGCGTCGAACCGCTCCACTTCCCAGAATTCGCTGTAGCCCTGTTCGATGAGCCGCAGCTTTTCGTCCTCGGAAAGCCCTTCCGGGGTGTTCTCGAACAGCGTGATCGGCAACTGGGCGAAAATCTCCAGCGCCGCCAGCTCCCTTGCCTGCGCCGCACGAACCAGCAACAGCGCGAGGCACGCCGCCGCCAGACAGGTGAACCAATGTTTCATCATCCGCTCCGTCATGCGATTTCGCCGCCCTCGGACGGCTTCCGACGGGACGCATGCGAACATGCGGAACCGCCCGTGTCCACGGAAAAAGCGCGTTCCGCCGCGACGGCGCGCTGGCGTTCCACAAACCGGGCCAGCGTCATGTCGTGCAGGAACGTCCGCATATGCACGTCGAGATCCTTCCAGAACCATTGCGTGGGGCACAACGCCTCGCGTTGGCAGCGCCGGTCTTCATACAGGCATTCCACCGGCGCGATGCGCCCTTCCAGATGTTCAAAGACCACGTCCATGAAAATGACGTCCGCAGGCTGCGCGAGCGCATACCCGCCCTTGGCCCCGCGCGCGGAGCGCAGAATGCCCGCAGGACGCAGGACGCGCACGATCTGTTCGAGATACTTGACGGAAACGCCCTCTTCACGGGCGATCTCGGCAAGCTGGACACAGGAACCGGCGGGACGTCCCGCCAGATTCACCAAAAAACGCAGTCCGTACCTGGTTCGCGTCGAATAACGCATGGCTTTCCCCCCAAGGAAGCCGACGGCGTTCCGAACGGGACTCAGGCGCCTTCAAGCGCCTGATCGATATCCGCCAGAATGTCGTCGATGTGTTCGATACCGATGGACAGCCGGACAAGTTCCGGCGGCAGCCCCGCGTCGCGCTGCTGCGCCTCGCTCAACTGCGCGTGGCTGGTGCTGCCCGGATGCAGCGCAAGGCTCTTGGCGTCCCCCACATTGGCAAGATGCGAGAACAGCCGCAGGCGATCGATGAACCGACGCCCGGCCTCCTGTCCGCCCCGAATCCCAAAAACCACCATGCCGCCGAAACCGTTCCCGAGCAACCGGCAGGCCACGGCGTGGGCCGGATCGTCGGGAAGGCCGGGATAGCGGACCCAGGCGACCTTCGGGTCCTGCTTCAGGCGATAGGCCACCCGCGACGCGTTGGCGCAGTGCCGTTCCATGCGCAGCGGCAGCGTTTCGAGCCCCTGAAGGATCATCCACGCGTTGTCGGGCGAAATGCAGGGCCCGAGGTTGCGCAGGGGCACCAGCCGCATCCGGGTGATGAACGGCGGATAGCCTTCCGGCAGATCGAATCCCCAGCGCAGGCCGTGATAGCTCGCATCCGGCTCGGTGTAGAGCGAAAACCGCCCTCCGGTCCAGTCGAACGTGCCGCCGTCCACCACTATGCCGCCGAGAGCGGCCCCGTGTCCTCCGATCCATTTGGTCAGCGAATGGATCACGATGTCCGCCCCGTGCTCGAACGGCCTGAGCAGATACGGCGTGACGAAGGTGGCGTCCACCACCAGCGGCAGGCCGTGCCGTTTCGCGAGCGCGGACACGGCGTCGAGATCCGCGACGTCGAGCGACGGGTTGCCGATGGCCTCCGCGTAGATCGCCCGCGTGCGCTCGGTAACGGCGGCTTCCATCCCGGCAAGATCGTTCGGTTTCACGAAGCGGGTCGTGATCCCGAACTGCGGCAGGATATCATTGAACAGGGTAAAGGTACCGCCGTACAGATTGTTGGCGGAGACGATCTCGTCGCCCTGCCCCGCCAGATTGACGACGGCGGAAAAGACCGCCGAGGTGCCCGAGGCGAAAGCCACGGCCCCGACGCCGCCTTCCAGCAGGCTTATGCGTTCTTCCAGAACGGCCTGCGTAGGATTGCCGAGCCGTCCGTAGACGTTCCCCGGTTCCGCAAGGCCGAACAGGTTGGCGGCATGCTCCGCGCTCCTGAAAACGTAGCTGCTCGTCCGATGGACCGGAACGCCGCGGGACAGCGTGGCGGGGTCCGGGTTTTGCCCGCCGTGGACGGCGAGCGTTTCAAACCGCATGGGCATGGGTTCCTCCTTATCCGGGGAGCTTCCGGACGTCGCCCGGAAACGCCGCATCAGTCCCTGTCGGCCGGGATGTCGTCGAGGCGGTAGGGCGTCGCCTGATAGACGCAGTAGTTCAGCCAGTTGGAATAAAACAGGTGCGCGTGGGCGCGCCAGCTCACCAGCGGCGGGCGGGACGTGTCCCCTCCGGGATAGTAGTGCGCCGGAGGATTGATCTCCATCCCTCTGGCGACGTCGCGCCGGTATTCGCCGTCCAGCGTGTCCCGGTCATACTCAAGGTGCCCGGTGATGAACAGGTTCCTTCCGTCGCGCGTGCCCGCGACGAGCACCCCGGCTTCGTCCGATTCCGCCAGAATATCCAGCCCCGGCACCTTGGCGATATCCTCGCGCCGGACTTCCGTATGGCGGGAATGCGGCGCATGGAACACGTCGTCGAACCCCCGGAAAAGCTGGTTCGTGGGCTCGTTGATGGTATGGCTGAAAATCCCGGACAGCTTTTGGGGCAGTCCGTATTTCGGGATGCCGTAATGATGGTAGAGCCCGGCCTGCGCGCCCCAGCAGATATACAATGTCGAATGCACGTTCTTTTTTGCATAGTCCATGATATCGACCAGTTCTTCCCAGTAGTCCACGGCCTCGAAAGGCAGCTGCTCCACGGGCGCGCCGGTGATGATCATGCCGTCGAAGGAATGATCCCGGACCTGCGAAAACGTCTTGTAGAAGCGTTCGAGGTGCTGCGGAGCGGTGTTCTTGGACTCGTGTCCTTCGGCCCGCAGCAGAGTGACGTTGACCTGCAGCGGCGTATTGCCGAGCAGTCGCAGCAACTGCGTCTCCGTGGCGATCTTGGTCGGCATCAGATTGACGATGGCGATTTCCAGGGGCCGGATGTCCTGACGGTTGGCGCGGCCTTCCGTCATGACGAAAATGTTTTCGCCCTCCAATATCGGGCGCGCGGGCAAATCTTCGGGAATCTTGATAGGCACGGGACCACTCCTTCGCTGCGGTAAATGTACGTCGACTTCCCTACTGGATCGATATGGATTCGTCAAGCGGACAAGCCGCGTTTTGCGTCCTCTCCGCCGAGCTTGCCAAGAAAACGTCCGCCGCCCTTGATTTCGCCCTCAAGGCGAGGCAATATACGTCACGATTTTTGTAGAAATCGTGTACGGCAAACGAAACAACTTTTTCAAGGAGTGTTTTCATGCGTCTTCTCAGAGCGTTTCTTGTCCTTTCCCTCCTCCTGCTGCCCCAGATGGCGAACGCCGAAACCCTGATGATGGCGACCACCACCAGCACGCAGGATACCGGCCTTCTGGAATATCTCCAGCCCATTTTCAAAAAGGATACGGGCCTTGATCTGAAATGGATTTCCGTGGGCACCGGCAAGGCGCTGGCGCACGGCAAGGATTGCGACGTGGACGTGCTGCTCGTGCATGCGCCCGCTCTCGAAGAAAAGTTCGTGGCCGACGGCTTCGGCGTGGATCGCCATCAGGTGATGTACAACGACTTCGTGCTCATCGGCCCCGAAGCCGATCCGGCTGGCGTCAAGGGCAAGGACATCCCCACCGCCCTCAAGACCTTCGCTGAGAAGAAGCTTCCCTTCGTGAGCCGCGGCGACAACTCCGGCACGCACAACGCCGAAAAGAAGCTGTGGAAGGTCGCCGGAATGGACGTGCCCGGCAAGGACGCCCCCTGGTACATCGACGCCGGTCAGGGCATGATGGCCACCATCCGCATCGCCGCCGAAAAGAACGGCTACACCGTGACCGACCGCGGCACCTACATCAAGTACAACGCCGCCGCCAAGGGCGACGTGCCGCTGAAGATTCTCGTCGAAGGCGACAAGGCGCTGCTGAACCAGTACAGCGTCATGATGGTCAACCCGGCCAAGTGCCCCAAGGTCAAGCAGGAAGCCGCAAAGAAGTTCATCAACTGGTGGGTCAGCCCCAAGGCCCAGAAGGACATCGCCGCCTTCAAGCTCGAAGGCAAGCAGCTCTTCTTCCCGAACGCGAAGGAAGCGAAGTAAGCGCCTCCGGCGGCAAGGGCTCCCGCCCCCTTGACCCCTGTCCGGGGGGCATGATGCCCCCCGACCCCCCTCAAAGCGTAAAGAAAGGGTTCCGCATCCGGCTCGCGCCGGACACGGAACCCTTTCTTTACGCCCCGCGAACGTCCGGCGGGGAACGGTGTCGGATGCGTATGTAATGAAATTCGTTTTTTGTTATACCCTGTCATTCGCCCTTTCCGCTTGCCTTCTCAACCTTCCGAACACATCTTCCCGCACTTTCCCCACTCTCTCCCGCGTCTCGCTTCCTCTTCTTGCCTTCCCTGTCGTCCCGCTTTCCGGATCCGCTTCCGTGCCCCGGCATCAGACAAACAAAAAAATCCCCGAAAAGGGATTCAATAAGGACAAAAAGTTTGGGAGGGAGAGAGGAGGGGGTCTGGGGGAGGTGAGAGGGAACCCTTCTCAAAGGGTTCCCTCTCA
>CAUHBW010000267.1 GCA_959604115.1 uncultured Bilophila sp.
CGCTGTCCTGGGCCGGCTAGACGATGGGGACGTCTGTTGTCGCTGCTTTGTTTTTGGTTCGCCACAGCTGCACAGCCAGAACTATTTATAAAAAACACCCTTCGCTGTCAACGGAAAAAACGGAAAAAACGGAAAAAAGTTGTCACTGATTTCTATCTTGTTTGTTTTAATGATAAAAAATCGCAAAAAGAGACTGAAACGGCAAGGGTGACCCACCGGAGCGGTGAAGCCGTGCAAACGAAAAACAAGGCGTTTGCGTTGAGGCCCGGGCGGGCATGTTTCGATGGAACCGGAAAGGAAGACCGGGGCATGAAAAAAGGCGTGCACGAGGCACGCCTTTCGTAAAGGGCTGGACAGCATTCCCGCAAGCAGCCTTTCGGAGAAGCGGGCGGCAAACATACCTTGTTTGCGGGAAGAGCCGGGGAACGGAACGCCGCGCGTTTCGCTCCCTGGGGCGTTCCGTCAGATTTTCTTGTATGCGCCGCCGGTGGACGCGGACGTCACCAGCTTGGCGTAGCGGCGCAGGAACGGAGACTTTACGTCCTTTTCCACGGGCACGAAATGCTTGCGGCGTTCCTCAATTTCCGCTTCGGGAACCATCAGCTCCAACTTGCGGTTGGGGATGTCGATGTGGATGGTGTCGCCGTCCCGCACGAGGCCGATGAGGCCGCCGTCGGCCGCTTCGGGAGACACGTGCCCAATGGCCGCGCCGCGGCTGCCGCCGCTGAACCGGCCGTCGGTGATCAGCGCCACGTCCGCGCCGAGGCCCATGCCCACGATGGCGGAGGTGGGCGTCAGCATTTCGCGCATGCCCGGACCGCCGCGGGGGCCTTCATAGCGGATGACCACCACGTCGCCCTTCTTGATCTTGCCGCCGAGGATGGCTTCCACACCTTCCTCTTCACTGTTGAACACCCGGGCGGTCACGTCGCGGACCATCATTTCGGGGGCCACGGCGGACTGCTTCACCACAGCGCCCTCGGGGGCGAGGTTGCCGCGCAGGATGGCGATGCCGCCTTCCTTGTTATAGGGGCGGTCGGCGCGGATGACGTCGGGATCGAGGATGCGCGCCTTGAGATCCTTCAGGTTCTCGGCCACGGTCCTGCCGGTGACGGTGAGGGCTTCGCCGTGCACGAGGCCCTTTTCCAGCAGGGCGGCCATGACCGCCGGGATGCCGCCGGCGCGGTGCAGGTCTTCGATGTGCTGCGTTCCGGCGGGGGAGAGCTTGCAGATGTTGGGCGTCTTGCGGCTGATCTCGTCGAAGATGTCCAGCGACAGGTGCAGATCGGCCTCGCCGAACACGGCGGGCAGGTGCAGGGTGGTGTTGGTGGAGCCGCCGAGGGCCATGTCGGCCGCCACGGCGTTGTGGACGGACTGGGCGGTCACGATGTCGCGGGGGCGGATGTTCTTTTCGAGCAGTTCCATGACCTGCATGCCCGCCTGCTTGGCGAGGCGGATGCGGGCGGCGGACACGGCGGGAGTGGTGCCGTTGCCGGGCAGGGCTACGCCCATCGCTTCGCAGAGGCAGTTCATGGTGTTGGCGGTGTACATGCCGGAGCAGGAACCGCAGCCGGGACAGGCGTTTTCGGTCAGATCCTCAAGCTCGTCCTCGGTCATGGTGCCGTTGCGGACCGCGCCCACGCCCTCGAAGACGCTGATGAGGTCGGTGTTGTTCCGGCCCGCCAGCATGGGGCCGCCGCTCATGATGATGGAGGGCAGGTTCAGGCGCATCATGGCCATGAGCATGCCGGGCACGATCTTGTCGCAGTTGGGAATGAACACCAGCGCGTCGAACGGGTGGGCGGTCGCCATGATTTCGATGGAGTCGGTGATGACTTCGCGCGAGGTCAGCGAGAAACGCATGCCCTCGTGGTTCATGGCGAGGCCGTCGCATACGGCGATGGCCGGAAATTCCATGGGCGTGCCGCCGGCCATGCGGATGCCCGCCTTGACCGCTTCGGCGATTTTGCCGAGGTGCAGATGCCCCGGAACCACTTCGTTGGCGGCGTTCACCACGCCGATGAGCGGGCGCCTGAGCTCTTCGCGGGTCAGGCCGAGCGCATAGAGGAGGGAACGGTGGGGGGCTTTTTCGAGGCCGTGGGTCATTTTTTCGCTGCGCATTGTCTGTGTCCTTGTCAAAAGTCGCTATACGGGCCGCCCGACGGCGGCCCGTCCCGAAACGAGGCGGCTAGTCGCCGTACTCGTCCTCAAAGGTTTGTTTGGTCATGCCGAAGTGTTCGGGGAATTCCTCTTCCGGCAGCCTGTCGATGGCCCCTGAAAGGAGGAACAGGACGCCGTGCGCCTGCATGAGATACTCGTCCAGCGGATCGAGGAGCTTCTTCGTTTTCCGCAGCACCTCCAGATCGTCCAGCCGTTCCACGGGCTGCGCGCCCTCGCCGGTGATGGCCCCGATGCCGACCATGCCCCGCCACGCCTCGGACCCGCTGTCCACGCAGACCTTGTCGGGGAGCCGCGTCCACGCGCCGGTCAGCGGGTTGCGGACGGAGGGCGTGTAGGGATCGCCCTGCGACGAGCCGCCCTGATCGTAAAGGGTGTCGTAATACTCCCGCCTCGCTTCGTAGTCGAACATCCGCGTCTTGTCGAAGACGAAGGTGTACTGGCAGGCCACCATTTCCGGCAGGGTCCGCAGGTTGGTGAATCCGCAGTCGCCGTATTCCTCAAGCCGAAAGAGCGAGAAGATCATGTTCCGTTTTTCGGAAACGGGCATGTCGGAATGGGATACGGCCCGTACGGCCTCTTCGATATAGTCTTCAATGACGTGCATGGACATGGCGGACTCCGAAGCCTGCGGCTGGGAAGATCAGTCGATGATGCGGCCCTGCAGCCAGATGATCGCGTCGATTTCGTCTCCGGCCTTGGGGACGATCTTGCAGACGCGTTCGGGGGCGTAGAGCGGGAAGCGGAGCGGGCTCGGCGTGTTGAGGCCGAACTCCACGATCAGCATATAGATTTTCTCTTCCCCGAACTGCATTTCCTCCACGGAGGTGACGGGGACGCGGACCTGATATTCACAGGCGACCTCTCCGGGGACGAGGATGCGGGCGCCCTTGAGGTCCACGGTGAGCTGCGGAGCATCGAGGCGGGTCTTGCCGGGATTGTGGGCCAGCCATTCGGCGATGAAACGTTCGTATTCCGGCCCTTCGGTGATGCTCATTTCGTCGAGGAGCGCGCGGCGCAGGCCGTAGGCGAGCCCGGCGACGAGGAAGGTGTGGCGCACGCCGGGAGTGAGGTCTTCACTGTCGCGGAACAGGAAGGGGGAGTAGAACCACACCGGGTTGGCTCCCTCGTTGCAGCGGGCGGAAACTTCGCCTTCCGTCCCGTTTTTCCAGAAAGCGACTTCCTCCACGGTCATGTCGTTGGCCGCGCCCTCCAACAGGGGATAGGCTGAAACGGGACGGAGCTTGTCGTCCGCCTTTCCATGAATCGTAACGCCCGCGCGAAAGGCTGTTTCCACCGGCCAGGCCAGGACCATGGTTTCCGCCTTGGAGTCCTTGCGCTGCCAACAATCACGGGTCTTCCCCTCCTCCATCACCTGCATGACGATGGCGGGAATTTCCTTCTCGGGATCGTTCAAAAAGGTCAGCCAGGTTTTGCCAAGTCCTTCAAAATGGTTGCTCATTGGGCCTATCCTGATGGTTATGGTTGCTGTCGACGCCGTCTCGGGCGTCGTTTTTGTTTCAAGCGCGGAATCATACCCGTTTCGCCGACGTCCGGCAAGATGGGGAAACGGCGTCCCCAAGGCGGAAAACGTTTTCACTTGAAGGAGCTTGTGCGTCGCCTTTCCGCGTGATACGTGTGAGTTCTCTGGGAAAGGCCCGCGCCTTCCCGGGTGAGCGTCAGGGGTTGGATCGTCTCTGTTACGTCTTTCTGTTTTGAGGATAGTGCCGTGCGCGAAATACATGTTTCAGCCATAACGGATACCGTCGCGGAACTGGCCGTCGCCGCCTGTTGCCGTCTGCCGGACGTGATGTACCGGGCCATCGAGGCGTCTGTGGAGCGGGAGGCGTCGCCCTCCGGCAAGGATGTGCTGCGTCAAATCTTGCTGAACGCGGACATCGCCGCGTCGGAAAGCACGCCCATCTGTCAGGATACCGGCCTTGCCGTGGTTTTCGCCGAAGTCGGTCAGGACGTGCATGTCGTGGGAGGTTCCTTTGAGGAAGCCGTGCATGCCGGGGTCGCCAAAGGGTATACGGAAGGCTACCTGAGGAAATCGTCGGTGGCGGAACCGCTGTTCGAGCGCAAGAACACGGGGGACAACACGCCCGCCGTGCTGCATGTCCGGCTGGTTCCCGGCGATCGCATCCGCCTGAAGCTGGCCCCCAAGGGCGCGGGCAGCGAGAACAAGAGCGCCCTCAAGATGCTCGTCCCGGCCGACGGCATTGCCGGCGTGAAGAAATTTGTGGTGGACACCGTGCGGGCCGCCGGATCGAGCCCCTGTCCTCCGATGGTGGTGGGCGTGGGCATCGGCGGCAATCTTGAGCTGGCGGGGCTGTGCGCCAAGCGCGCGGCCATGCGCGACGTGGACACCCGCAACGCCGACCCCCGCTATGCGGCTCTGGAAGAAGAGCTGTGCGGCCTACTGAACGATCTCGGGACGGGACCGCAGGGGCTCGGCGGGACGGTGACCGCCTTCAAGGTGAACGTGGAGTTCTGCGCCACGCACATCGCGAGCCTTCCCGTGGCGGTGAACATCAACTGCCACGCAGCCCGGCACGCGGAAGCGGAGCTGTAGGAGCCTGTCCTCCGTACTCCTGCGGAACATTTCAGGAATCGGCGCGGGAGCCGTTCCCGCCCGGCCCCGGACCATTGCGGGGAAACACGCGCTGGGAAGCGCTTCGGGAGAGTTGCAGTGTCTGAGCCCATTCGTTTGACGACGCCCCTGACTCAGGAAAAGGTGCGTTCGCTGCATATCGGTGACAGGGTTCTCATCACGGGAACCATCTACGCGGCCCGCGACGCCGCGCACAAGCGCATGGTGGAAACGCTGGACAGGGGCGACCCCCTGCCCGTGGATCTGCGGGATCAGATTGTCTATTACGTCGGCCCGTCTCCGGCCAAGCCGGGGCAGGCCATCGGTTCCGCCGGGCCGACCACGGCGGGGCGGATGGACGCCTACGCGCCCCGGCTGATGGAGCAGGGGCTGACCGGCATGATCGGCAAGGGCAATCGTTCGCAGGCGGTCAAGGACGCGATGCGGCGTTGCGGGACGATCTATTTCGCGGCGACCGGCGGGGCCGGCGCGCTGCTGTCCCGGTGCATCCGCAGCTATACGGTGCTGGCCTACGCCGAGCTGGGACCGGAGGCGCTGGCCGCGATGGACGTGGTGGATTTCCCCGTCATCGTGGTGGGCGACGCCGAGGGCGGCGACTATTATATTGAGGGGCCGAAGCCGTACGCGAAGGCGTAGTGGCTGGGCGTATCGGAAAGACATGCCTCCGGCGGCCGGGGGGAATGATTCCCCCCGGACCCCCTCGACAAGGGAGACGCGACGTTTCCGGCTGTCGAACGATGGCCTTTCCGGTATCGGGAAGAGGGACTTTCTTGGGAGAGTCCCTCTTTTGTTTTTATAAGAAAAACGGGACGCCCGGCACTCCGCCCACATGGAATATTACGAAGAGGGATTCGATAGGGTCAAAAATCTTTGAAG
>CAUHBW010000268.1 GCA_959604115.1 uncultured Bilophila sp.
CACGCTCTGGAACGCTTCGCCCTTCTGCCGGGCCTTCGGCGTCATGCGTGCCTTCCTCCTGCGCTGCGTTACCCGCTTCTGGACATCCTTCATCAGGATACGCATGTGCGGCTTCCCTTCCTCCTCCATCTTCACATTCCAATCCTTCAGCACCTTCCGTGCACGCACCATTTCCGCGCTGTCTCCGGCGTCCAGCGCCTTGACCATGATGGTCGCAACCTCGTCGGCCTTGTCGGCCCGCACACTGTCGGAATGCCTTGACGCCGTGTAGGCGTCGTAGCTCCTTGTCGCGGAAACCGGCTGGAAGCCGAGCAGCTTGCCGAACGCTTCACCGGAGGACAGCTTGCGTGCCCCCTGCTCGCCCGGATCATTGATGTCCCGCCCCTTCAAGGTCTTCTGCCCTTCCGTTGCCAGACGCATTGCCTTCATGCCGTTGCTGACGGCGGTAGGCACGATCTCCTCCACGGCCCGCCAGTAGTTGTCCGCGCGCATGGCTTCCATGACCTTGGAAGGCCGCTCCACAAACATGTCCCACGGAATACCGATGATGTCGCCGATCCCTTCCGTCAGCACTTCCTTGGGCGTACTCCCCTTCTGCATGCCGCCGGTCAAGGCAAGCTCCATCTTCAACGAGCCGCCCAGATTGACGCCAGCCCCGGCGGGAAGGCCGTAACACACGATGTCCCGCAACGTAGTATTCTGAGGAAGCCGCTTGCGGATGGCCTCCGTCCAGTCGTCGTCATCCCCCGCAGCGGCCTGCCACAAAGCCATGAGCGTCGCGTAGAACGGCAGGGAAACGAGGCCGCCCAGTGCGGTGGTGGCCCCCAACCCCTTGGCGACCATGATCGCCCCTTCCTTGCCCTGCGTCCTGAGCGCCCACGACCACAGGCCAAGCAGGTTGGCAGTAAAGGTCTTGACGTGAACGCCGCACCGAGCCCACGTCCGGCGGTGGAGGAACGGAGCAATTCCGGGGCATTCGTCTTGCCGTAGACGAAATGGGAGTCGCGCACAATCTCTTCGGCAAAGGCCTTGGCCTGTTCATAGGTGGCCTTTTCTCCCTCCACTCCATACCGCTTCCGTGCCGCCGCCTTCATTTTTCCGTCGCGGGCCGCACGAAAGGCCGCCAGCGCGAGGGAACCTCGGTTGAAGCGTTCCGCCACGCTCATGGGATACCCCATGACCTTCATCAATTTGTTCCAGAGCCGGGTTGCCGGGCCGCCCACCACCTGCCCGCGCACCTCTTCCATGTATGCGTCGGTGATCAGAGCGTCACCGTAGAGCTCCTGAATGAGCCGGGCCTCCTCTTCCGAGAGTCCCTTGCCCTTGTCGCCGGTAAACCGTCTGGCGTACTGGTTGACGATCTGCTTCTGGGCGCCGTCGATATAGGCGCGCGCCCCACCCTCCACGTCCATTTGCAGACGCGGTACGCCGACGATGACGTTCTGGGTGAGGTTCAACACGGCGGTCTTGATGTTGCCGCCGAGATACCACGCGAAGGCCGCCGACTTGATGGTACCCACGGTCCGATCCACGCGGTCGCTGTTCCGCAGCATGTCCTTGACGTACTGCGAGGTGTAACTCCATTCCTGCGGGTGATCCTTTGCCTTGATTTTACCGAGCGCTTCGGCAAAGTCTTTGGAGGCTTCCATCTTGGTCAGCCAGCCGGTAAGCCCGCTCTTGTAATCGTAGAGCACTCGGAAGAGATCATCCTTTTCAAAACCGGGGATGTTTTTCCGTCCGATGGCATGGGAGCCCCATCCCGCAGACTTCATCACATCAGCCACGGATTCGTGCAACACGTCGGCAATCCGGCCAGCCTGCTCCTTGTCGGAAACTTTGGACAGCGCCGCCCTGATTACCTGCTCCATCGCTTCGGGATCAAGAACACGCCCAAAAGCCTCATCAGGCAATTTCGTGTTCTCGCCAAGATCAAAAACGGTGTTGGGGTACTCTTTCTTCAACGTCTCAAGGCGCTTTTCAAAGTGCTGGCGGGCATATCGCTTGTGCAGCGCATCAAAATGCTCACGATAGACGACCTCTCCCTTATTGTTCTTCCCCTGAATGAAGTAGTCCCCATACCGATGGTGGGGGAAGTAGTTGTGGATGTGCCCAATCTGGGTACGGAACTCCTGAATGGCCACGTCTCCCATTTCACTCATCCGGGCAAGCCGGTTGTGGGCGCGCATGAGGTCGTTGTCGAGGCTCACCCGGATTTCGCGCATGGCCTTTTTCACGGAGTCTGGCGCGGGCTGTTTGGCAAGCCATTTGTCGTACCCCTCATACCATTCGGGATTGGCCTTGATGGTGGTGCGTCCGCTCTCCAGTTCTTCGTCCGTCAGGAACTTGTCAATGTCCTCCAGCTCGGCAATCTGCCTGCCGTCATTATCCCAGACCAGCTTTTTCAACTCGTCCATGTCCTTGCCGGAGAGCTTGTTCTCTCCGAACAAAGAAGGGATTTCCTGAAGGCTGCGGGCGCGCTCCGCCGCCCGTTCATCCTGCCGCCTGACCTGCCGGTCATACACGGCCTTGAAACCGGGGAACCGCTTCGCCACCCAGTGCGGCAACATAAAAATCCGCTGCATGACAGTCACGTCTTCGGATTCTCCAAAGATGCTTCCAATCCACGGATCATTCTTGGCGAGGTTCAGGGCATCCTTTACCCCCATGCCAATAATGTCCCGGACGCCCTTGATGTCCCGCAGGGAGGCCAGAGGCTTGTCTTCCATCCGTCCCTGCTGTATATTTTCCTTACCGCTTTGCCCCCGTTGGCCTTGTAGGTTTCCCGTCTGGTCTTGAAAGGGATTCCGGTGCCCGGAAACGGGAATAGAGGGGGATTGCTCACCAGTGGCAACCGAAGAGGGGGGTGCACTCTTCCAAAGCTGTTTACGCGTAGCCGCCGTAGGATAGTTTCTATCCACAGGGTACGCGTTTTTTACTTTGTAGAAGCTGCCGTTTCTCTCGAGTTCGATGAAGCCCGCAGGACGAAAATCCGTTCCATTATTTTTGAGCAACAGAAGCGACTTGCCTTCTCCTTCCCATATTTCATTGTACCCATTCACCAAATCCCAAACAAACTCCTGAACGTTACCATACCCTGCGGCCCGGATTTCATCTCCGTGGTTGGCTTCAATGTGGCGGAGTCCCTGTCCCCCTTCCATCGAATGTACGCCGCGCTCCAGGCGAATCGGAGCAGCTCTCAGCAAACGCATGTCCTTCAGGCAAGTCGCCGGGAATTGCGCAAAGTCCACGCTTCCATCCGGCAATGTGACGAAGTCCGTCTTCTTCCCCGTATCCGGCGAGAAACTGGCATTGTTCGGGTCACTCCGCTTCGACGCCATAGCCGGAACCATGCCGCCCTCGGCCATGCCCTCGGGCCTGCCCTCAAAGACATACCGCTCCAGCGCGGACAACAGCCTGTCCACGTTCTCGTATTTCATGGACCCCGTGCGCCCGGTCACTGCATCCACCAGCGCATGCCACGCTCGCAGTACGGCCTCAACGACACGCCGCCAGTACGTCAGCTCCTGTCCGGACAGCTTGTATGCCGCCCGCTTTTCAGCGAGATGCGCGACAACCTCCTCCATGACCAGCGCACGGGCTTCCACGTCCGAACGCGGATTGAGGCCGTACTTCTTGGCGACGGACGCAATTTCCGCGTTGCCCATGCCGCCCATCCCCTGCCACAGCCGGTTGAGCACCCGCCGCTTCTCATCCTTTCCCAAAAGTCCGTTCAGACCATGATGCACCATGTTCTCGTGCATCCATACTTCCGCCGCGCGCGCCGTGCCGTGCAGGTTGTCCGCCACAAGATAGACCGTCCCACTCGCCGGATCGTACACGCCCTCCAGACGCGACGACACCTCGCCGTAAACCTGTCGGATGTGTTCGGGCAGCTCCTCGAACGACTGGACCACCCGCGTGTCGGCGGCATTGGCCGCCCGCTTCCCGAGCGCATCCGCGACGGACTGCACCGCCGCCTTGCGGACGCGGAGGCGAGAGGGCGGTACGTCATTCAAAAATTCTCCGGGCTTTACAGAGGCGCGGAGAACGGCTTCAGCCTTCTCGATGATGACCATGCGCGTATTGACGCCCGTGGTCACAGGTAGGGCCGGATCGTTGAACGAGCCTTCAGCCAATTTCTCCGACGTTCCTCCTACTTTTTCCAGCCAGTCACGGAATTCAGCGGCCTTGCTGTCCTTTCCGAAGAAGGATCCTTCACTGACGATGGCGACCAGACGCCCGCCCGGTTTCAGCAAATCGTAGGCCCGCCGCACGTGTTCTGTATCCTGCCGCTTGGAGAAAGGCGGATTCATCACGATGCGGTCATAGCTCTTGCCCTCGGAAAAATCCTTCATGAAATCCTTTCCGACGACCTCGTAGCCCTTGGCCTCCCGCAGCTCGCGCTTTTGCGGCTCCAGCTCGGCCACCACGGGTTCGACGCCCTTCTCCCGGATACGGTCGGCGATGTGCCCCATCCCGGCGGAAGGCTCCAGAACGGCCATGCCCGGCCTGATGTCCGCAGCCGCGAGCATTTCTTCCGTCACCGCCGCAGGCGTCGGGAAAAAGTCCAGCCATCCGCGATTCCTCGCAGCATCACGCATGACCGTACGTTCAAGCTCCCGTACCTTGTCCTGCTTGGCTGCCGCCTGAAGCCCCACGAACTCCCGCAGAGCCATCCGGTATTCGGCGGGCGTCTCAATCCCCATCCGTGCAAGGGCCTTCCTCTTCTGCCGAATATCAGAAAGCTGCCAAGGAATATCACGGGAAGTGCTTCCCTGCTTGTCGAACAGTTCATCGACCAGCTCGGGACGCAAGGAGAGCATCCGGTCCTCATCGCCTTTCCATATACCGCGCTCCTGCGCCGCAGAAGGAGACAGGATTATTCTGTTCTCCCCGCGCTTCACCGACAATACCACGGCGTTGCCACGATAGCCGCTGCGGGCAATGGCCTTTTCCGCATCTTCACGGGATTTGAATACGGCGGGCTTGCCGGCCTGTGTCGCATAGGTGGAAACCTCCTCCAGATGCGAACGGGCAAACTCCAGATAGGTTTCGGTCACATCGTCGGCAACGGAAAGAATCTTCTTCCCGAGGCTCTTGGTGCCATCCTTCTCGCTGAGCTTTCTGCCGAGTTCAGCCCAACTGGAACGGTAGAGCCTGTAGTGGGGGAAGGCGGCAAACTCTACGGTCTGGGTGGTCGCCGGTTCTTCGCTGTGCTTCTCGCGCTGATCCCATGCGGGGTATTTCGTCTTGTCCTCTTCCCATTTCGCCATTCGCAGGGCATCCCGAAGCTGCTCGACCTGCTTTTTCTCGCGCACGCGGTCAAGGAATGTCGCGGTTCCGTCCCCGATGGCCCGTGCGATATTCCGCATGGTTTTCGCCAACGCCTTGCTGGCATAGGCCGTAGTATCGGCGGACGCCGCCTGCCCCGCGCGCTTTGCCGTGTTCACCTTGCGCGCCGCGTTCAGGCTGGCATCGGCATCCCCATCCAGTCTGTCAGCCATTTCATTGAGACGCTGTACGGCGGTCTGGGAACGGTCATCCTCATAGGCATCCCGCCGGGCCTTCACCGCTTCCTGAGCCTCGGCCTTATCTCCCTGCGCCAGCTTCAGAAACGCTTCAGCCTGTTCCCGTCCGGTGAAC
>CAUHBW010000269.1 GCA_959604115.1 uncultured Bilophila sp.
CGCCATCCATACGGTGGGGGCCAAGGCGATCTATACCTTCGACAGCATCGTGGGCACGTCGTCGCTGCTTCGGAACGCGGTGGAGCTTTCGGGCGTGGCGGCGAAAAGCGGCATCACCACCCTGATCCTCGGGGAGAGCGGCACCGGCAAGGAACTGTTCGCCCACGCCATCCACAACGCGGGGCCGCGCCGCAACAATCCCTTCGTGATCGTGAACTGCGGCGCGCTGCCGCGCGACCTCGTGCAAAGCGAGCTGTTCGGCTACGACGCGGGCGCGTTCACCGGAGCGGCCAAGGGCGGCAAGGCCGGAAAATTCGAGCTGGCGGACGGGGGCACCATCTTCCTCGACGAAATCGGTGAGATGCCGCTGGAGGCGCAGGTCAGCCTGCTCCGGCTGATCCAGAACGGCGAGGTCAGCCGCGTGGGCGGCAAGTTCTCCCGGCATGTGGACGTCCGCATCATCGCGGCGACGAACCGCAATCTCCAGCAGGCGGTCCGCAACGGCTCCTTCCGCGAGGATTTGTATTACCGCCTGAGCGTGCTGGCCATCACCGTGCCCGCCCTGCGGGACAGGCCGGAGGACATCGCGCCTCTCGCGGAGCACTTCCTGAAGCACTGCTCCCGCTCCCTGAACAAGCAGACGCGGGGGTTCAGCCCGGAGGCGCTGGACATCCTGCGCGCCTATCCGTGGCCCGGCAACGCCCGCGAACTGGAAAACGTGGTGGAGCGCACCCTGAACCTCGCGTCGTCCCCGCTGATCCGGGCGGAGGACCTCCCCCCGCACCTCGCCGCGCGGCCCGCCCCCGAGCCGCAGGACCGCCCCGGCCCGACGCCGCAGCCGTACCCGGCGTCCCCGGAAGGCGTCCGCACCCTGCAATCCCGCGAGGCGCAGACCCTTTCCGAAACCCTCGCCCGCTGCAAGGGCAACATCCGCGCCGCCGCCTCCGAACTCGGCATCTCCCGCAGCGCGCTCTACGGCAAGCTCGCCCGCTTCGGCATCGACTACCAGAGCTTCCGGCGACGGTAGACGCCTTCTCCCGCCGGGCGCAAAAAAGACCGGAACCCGCGGCTCAGGTTCCGGTCTGTTCGTTTATTCCCCGGAGGAGGGAAGGTTATGCGCTGGCGTCTTCAGTGATCGCAGTGCCTGTTTGGACACCCGAGAGAGTAACGGTGGAGCCGCTCTTGGTAAGCGTGTTGCTAGTGCTATTATACGTCCATTCCGACGCATACTGGATATCGCCCAAGTAACCGGAGGCATTAATCGTGTGACCAGCAAGATCGTCAAGCGCCGCATCCGTCAGGAGAAGAATGGCATTGGCGTCCGCGCCCGTCAGAGTCAGGCCGCTGATGTTTTCGGCGTTGGTGAGAGTGGCCTTGCCATGCGGGGTTTGCGCTCCCTGAGCATCAAGGAGCCCGTCGAGGTGCATCAGGAAGTTGTCGGTCATGGCCAGATTGAGGGTTACGCTGCCGCCAGCGGAGGCCGCCGTCAGATCCAGTTTCACATCAGAGTCCATGAGGCTGACGACGCTGATTTCCGTGCCGCTGGCCATATTAGCAATCTTGAGGTCATTGGTGGTGATGAACTGCTTCACGCCCGTAAAGGTGGAAGCATCCTTGATAATGAAACGCGCGTCCGGCAGGTGTGCAAAACTGGCGAGGCCGATGTTTTCAAAGCCGGAAGTGTTCGCCTTGAAAGTGACGGTATATTCGGTAGGGTTGTCCTCGATATCAGTATTAATACTTCCCTCTCCATCATTCACTATCACCAGCGTATCATCATCGCCCGCGCCGCCGTCCACGCTTGTGATTTTGGCGTACTTCTCGGCGGTCATCACCAGCAGGTCGTCGCCCGCGCTGCCCTTGAACGTCAGATTGTCCGCCACGTCGGCATGGAAGCCCAAGGATGGATCAACATTCCCTAGCGGTACGTGCACCTTTATCGGCGCGGTGTTGACGTAGACGCCGGAGTCCGTGTCCGTCAAAGAAGAGGCGTCGATGGTGCTCACCTTGCTCGTGTCCACATTGATGCCGAAATGCCCCTTTGTGCCGGAGAAGTGGATCGTTTCTGCTTCCCCACGTACTTCCATGAGGTTGACCGTGTCCGCGTCTCCCTCGAAGGCCAGATGAATGTCCAGCGTGCCGGTGTGCGCGTTCACCGCGACGGGCTTGATTCTGCTGGCGAATTCCACGGCACTCGCGAACGTCAGGTCCATGTCCAACAAGCCGCTGCTCAGCGGGAAGTTGTCCGTCGTAATCGACGAGCCGACCTTGTTCACTTCAAGGAAAATCGTGTTATTGGCCGTGATGTCGAGCTCGGGGAGGTCGAATCGCGCTTCCCCGAGGATGGTTGCAAGAGCAGCTCCTCTGCTTCCTCCTTGTGTAGCGTTCAGCTTTTCCAGCGAAAGACTTAGCCCGCCGCCGTAGGCCTCTGTCATCGCAAAGTTGTTTTCGGTGTCCGTTTCTTTGGTGACTTCATTGACCTTTTCGGAGTTTGCATAAAAGCGCACCAATTTTGAGAAATTGGGGGCATCTTCTGCCAGATCCTCGACGGACTTATAGTCGGACTCGTTTCCTTGAGCAGTACCTGTGCCGGTCACATTGTCGAAAACCTTTTGGAGTTCATTGAGCAAGCCGTCGCTTTTGGATGCATCCAGCGTTCCCAGCTTGGCGTCTTGCAACACGTTCCCTTCCGTATGCGTATGACCGAACTGAGCTGTTATTCCTGTCCCTTTTGTGGCCGAGTACGTAGCCGCCGCATTCTTGTTGAGCGTGATGTCCTTGGTAGCGGCCTCCGAGGTATTGCCGGCCGCGTCGGTGGCAGTGGCCGAAAGGGTCAGCGTGCCGTCTTTTATAAATTCTGCGATATTCTCCGGGGATAACGTGATCGAGAACGTTCCATCAGCACCAGCCTTTACCGCGTCCAAAGTTTTGGTAAACTCATCCTCCTTCATTGGTGGAGTCAGGATCACCGTAATTTTGACCATGCTGCCCGCTTCGGCTGTACCCGTGAGCAGAACATTATTGTGCGCTTCGCCCATGTCGATGACGTTGTCGCCCGCGAGCGGGTCGTCAAACGTCGGCGGGTTGGGAGCCGTCGTATCGGGCGTGGGAGAAGGAGGCGTAGGCGGAGAGGGCGGCGTCGTGGGCTCCGTGGGCACGACGAGCTGTCCGCTGCCCGGGTCCACCACCGGAACGACGGGATGGTCGTTGGTGTCCACCGTGCCCGCCGGAGGCGTGACGTATCCCTTGTCTCCGGGGACGGCTACGGGCTTGTCCGGGGAAACGACCTGAGGGGAGACGTCCGTGGAGGCCATCCCGCCCATGTCGGCGGGTTTGGTCACGGGCGCGGCGTCGGCCTCGGACGGCGCGGGCGTGGGAGCATTGTAGTTGGAGGGCACGTTCTGGCCGAAATCGTCGCGATGGGGATCGTTCGCCACGCGCTGTTCCGACGGCACGGTCTGCACCATAGGCACCTTGCCCGCGTTGGCTTCCGCCGCGCCGTAGGTCATATAGTGCGTGACGGGAGACATGCCCGCGTCCCGAATGGCGTCCATCACGTCGGCGGGCGTCTTGTCCGCCCATGCGGCCCGTTCCTCGGCGGTTCCGTGCTGGAGCTGATGGAGCTTGGCCGCCGCGTAGGCGTTGGCGTCAAAGGCGTTGGACGGATTGATCAGGGTGCCGTCCTTGTTCGTTTCGTGCGAGCCGTACAGCTCGTAGTGCTCGGCGGGCGTCAGGCCGATGTTGGCGATGGCTTCCTTCAACGTGGTCAGCGTGTAGGGATTGCCGTGGGCGTCAGTTTCGTTCACGCTGTGCAGCTGTTCCAGTTTCGCCTGCAAGTATTCGGCTTCGTTGAAGTAGGCGTTGGGGTTCACCCCTTCGGAACGTCCGTAGGCGTTGTAGTGCTCTTCCGGCGTCATGCCGTTGTCGGCAATGGCCTTTTTCAGCGTGGTCAGCGTGTAGTCGTTGCCGTTGCCGTCCTTCTCGCCGACAGCCTTCAGCTGCGCGAGCTTCGCCTTCAGATAATAGGCTTCATCAAACCAGGTAGCCATCGTTTCCTCCTGAAAAAAACGATTGAATCAGGCAAAAGAGATATTGTCGGCCGAAAAACCGGCCGTGCCTGTCAGAGCGACAAGGGCCGTCTCGCCGTCGTCGAACTGCCCGTCGCCGTCGGCGTCGAGGTAGACGGTGGTGATGCCGTCGGTCGCCGTGGTGAACCGGACGGAATCCTCAAGCGACGCGTCGAATCGGAGCGTGTCGTGGGCGACTTCAAAGTTGGCGATGGCGTCGTTCCCGCCGCCCGCCGCCGCATAGCTGACGACGTTCGCGGCGTTGTCCGCCTTGAGGGTGATGACGTTCCCGTGCGAGGAGGCAAGGGAAACGGTCGTGGCCCCGGTATTGTCCGTCAGGGTGACGGAACCGTTGAATGTGGAAAAATCCAGAAGGCTGTTGGCCGCGACGCTGCCGTTCAGAACGATGGAGGCGGAATCGTCCGCGTCCGCGTCGCTCAGTTTGAGGGTGCGCAGGTTGGTGACGTTCAGGTCGGACACGCTGACCGCGTTGGCGACGGCGTTGTCCTCGACCGTGATGTTCACCGTTTCCGCATTGGGCAGGGTCAGCTTGCCGAAAGCCATGTCCACGGCGTTGTCGGTATCGAACTTGACGTCCAGTTCCCGTGCGCCCTTCATGGTGAAGGCCGTGGTCTCGACGGCGACGCCGCCGTTGAAATTGACGGCGGTGTGGTCGGCCATGCCGTTGATGACGACGTTTTTGGCTGTGCCGCCGGTAACGGCCATGTCGCCGTTCTGGTTGTAATCGGTGCAGGCTTTGGAGCCGAACGACAGCGTATCGAAAGCGTTTTTCGTGCCGAGATTCAAAGACAGCGTCGTGCTGACCGCTCTGTTGAGGAGCACCCCGTACGGCAGGTTGACTTCTTCAAAATGGCTGAAACTGTAATTGTCCAAAGACAGGGAACCGAGTCCGAAGAGGAGGCTGAACGACTGGGTGTTGAATTCGAGCACGTCGCGCCCTTCCCCGGCGTCGATGGCGGTCGTCCGGTGGGCGGAAAGTACGGTGCCGCTGCCCACGGACACCTTGTCGTCCCCCGCTCCGAGGTCGATGACGGGATTCTTGATGGTGTAGTTGGCAGTGGACAGCAGGTTGATGGCGTCGTTTCCGTCGCCGAAAACGGCCTCGCTGCCCTGAATGGCGATCTCGTTCCCCGTAGAGACGGAGAAGGCCATCTTCGCCGCCGTAACGGCCGTCCGCACCCCGGTGAGGGACGTAGCCCCGACGAAGTCGAATCCGAACGCCTCGCCCGCCGCGTTGACGCTGCCGGTGAACGACAGGGCCGAATTGGCGGTGATGCTGCCGGAAGAAAACGTCAGGCTTTTTCCGTCATTGGAAAGCACGGGCGTCACGCTCAGAGGGGTGGTCCCGCCGGAAGCGACAAGCCCCAGTTCCGCATGGTCGTACGTAACGGCCTGATTGAAATGCATGATCGCGGAACCGCTTTTGATTTCAATGGATTCCAGAGGTGAAACGGCCATTTCCATCTCCAAAGAAGGTTGAAGGAAACAAAAAAACGCCACAGATCAGAAATGATCTGTGGCGTTGGAAAAACACT
>CAUHBW010000270.1 GCA_959604115.1 uncultured Bilophila sp.
CCCACGGTGTCGCCGGTAACGGCGGCCTTGTGCGCCTCGGAACCCTTGCCGCCGTGATGACCGTCTTCGATGAACTTCTTGGCGTTGTCCCACGCGCCGCCGCCGGAGGTCATGGAAATGGCCACGAACAGACCGGTCACGATGGTGCCCATCAGCATGGCGCCGAGGGTCGCGAACGCGGCGCTCTGACCGCCGAAGGCGTCGATGATGAAGTACACGACGATCGGGGCGAACACCGGAAGCATGGAGGGCAGAATCATTTCACGGATGGCGGCCTTGGTCAGCATGTCCACAGCGGCGCTGTAGTTAGGCTTCGCGGTACCTTCCATGATGCCGGGGATTTCGCGGAACTGGCGGCGCACTTCAACCACGACGGCGGAACCGGCGCGACCCACGGCCATCATGCCCATGGCGCCGAACAGGTAGGGCAGCAGGCCGCCGATGAACAGGCCAACCAGAACATAGGGATCCTGCAGGGAGAAGGACACGTTCAGATCGGGGAAGAAACGGCCGAGATCCTCCGTGTAGCAAGCGAACAGCACCAGAGCGGCGAGAGCGGCGGAACCGATGGCGTAGCCCTTGGTCACGGCCTTGGTGGTGTTGCCCACGGCGTCGAGAGCGTCGGTCACTTCACGCACTTCGCTGGGGAGGTTGGACATTTCGGCGATGCCGCCGGCGTTGTCGGTGACGGGGCCGTAGGCGTCGAGGGCCACGATCATGCCGGCCAGAGCGAGCATGGTGGTGGCGGCGATGGCGATGCCGAACAGGCCGGCGTTGCTATAGGAGAAAAGGATGCCGATGGAAATCACGATAACCGGCATGGCGGTGGATTCCATGGACACGGCGAGGCCCTGAATGACGTTGGTGCCGTGACCGGTGGTGGAAGCCTGCGCGATGCTGCGGACAGGACGGAACGCGGTGGAGGTGTAGTATTCGGTGATCCACACCAGAGCGGCGGTGATCACGAGGCCGGTCAGGGAGCACAGCAGCAGGTTGCCCACGCCGAAGCTCTTGCCCTGAATCTGCATCTCGGGCGCGCCCCAGAACAGGAGCAGGGTCACGACGATGATGAGACCGGCGGACGCCAGAGCAGCAACGGAAAGGCCGCGATAGAGAGCCTTCATGATGTTGTTGTCGGAGCCGAGGCGCACGTATTTGGTGCCGAACACGGAACCCAGGATGCACACGCCGCCGATGAGCAGGGGGTACATCATCATGAGGTGCTGCAGCTCGCCGGTGAAGTAGATGGCGGCGAGGAGCATGGTGGCGACCACGGTCACGGCGTAGGTTTCAAAGAGGTCGGCGGCCATACCGGCGCAGTCGCCCACGTTGTCGCCCACGTTGTCGGCGATGACGGCGGGGTTGCGCGGGTCGTCTTCGGGGATGCCGGCTTCAACCTTGCCAACGAGGTCGGCGCCCACGTCGGCGCCCTTGGTGAAGATACCGCCGCCAAGACGGGCGAAAATGGAGATCAGGGACGCGCCGAAGCTGAGAGCCACGAGCGCTTCGAGCAGGGTCTTCTGTTCCACGCTGAACAGGGTCAGCACGCCGTAGTACAGGATTACGCCGAGCAGGCCGAGGCCCACAACCAGCAGCCCCGTGACGGCACCGGCCTGAAAGGCGACGTTGAGGGCAGGGGTCATACCCTGACGAGCGGCTTCAGTGGTACGGATGTTGGCACGCACGGAAACGTTCATGCCGATGTAGCCGGCAACGCCGGAAAGCACGGCGCCGAGCACGAAGCCCAGAGCCACGAGGCCGGACAGGGCCCAAGCCAGAAGCACGGCCACGATCACGCCCACGATGGCGATGGTTTTGTACTGGCGGTTCAGGTACGCCTGAGCGCCTTCCTGAATAGCGCCGGCAATCTTCTGCATTTCTTCAGTGCCGGTACCGGCGGAGAAGACGCGCTTGGAAGTATCATACGCATAGTAGAGGGCGAACAGCCCGCAAGCCAATACCACGATGAATGAGAACATCTCAGAACCCCGCTTATCGCTTTTTAAAAGTGAACAAACCAACGCTCCCCCAATCCCGCGCCACGCATTCGGCTGACGTGGCGTGCCGAAAAGGCGCAATCGAGCCTTTGGGCCAAGACCAAAAGGCTCTATATCCGGGGCGCAGCATCTCAAAAACACTGACCATATCAATGGAATCGAAAAATGTTACCCAAAAATAAGGCCGCTGGCAAGCAAAAATAACGACGAAAAATCAGCTTCCCAATAAAAAGGGGCAGACGCCTGTCTGCCCCCGGCTTTTTTGAAAACGTCGTCCCTATTTTTCAAGAGCCTTCTCCGAAACCAGAATCCTGCGGGATATTTCGGCATTCGGCTGGGCATCCGTCAGAACGAGCCGGTAGCCGAATGAAACGTACAGCGGCTGATACCGGTTGGTTCCCAAATCGAGACTGACGTCCAGCGGCAGTCCGGCCTCACGGTTCAGCGGACGGGGAACCAGCGTAATGTCCCGCGAAGCGAGCACTCTCCCCTGTCCGTCGGACACGTAGACGCTGAGTCCGATCTCTCCGTACCACGATGCCCAGTCTGGCAGCTGGTCGATGACCGGGTAGGCCTCCGCCACGATGCCGAGCTCGTTGCCCACTGGTATCACCTGATACTGGAAGGCAAGATAGCGCATCTGGATGCTCTGGGAAGCCTCGTTTTTCCACGGGTTGCTCGGCAAATGCCGCACGGACAGCCCCGAACATCCCGCGAGCAACAGGATGCCAAGCAAGGCGAACACGCGAAGTTTCATGAAGATCCCCATAGGTCCGTTCGAGCCCCCGGAGCCGCCGGGCCGGATTCCGCCGTTGTCGATGCCTTCTCTTACCCAATAGCGAGGAGAAAGGTCAATGACAGACAGGGCTCATTTTTCCATCCACTTTTCGAGCCGCGCGACGTATTCCTCGGGAGTATAGCTCGAACGTTCATACATGCCCGCCAGAACCCGCTGCCGCGAAGCTTCCGACAGAATGATCGCCGCCGCAACCGAGACATTGAAACTCTGGATCATGCCGTACATCGGAATGTACACCTCTCCATCCACGATGGAGGCCAGTTCGGCGGGGACGCCGCTGTGTTCGTTCCCCATGATGACGGCCGTGGGTTTTGTAAAATCATAGCTTCCCAGCGGCTTCGATTCCGGCGTGCAGCTCGTGGCCAGAATCTGATGCCCCCCGGCCTTGAGCGAAGCGTACAGATCTTCGACATTTTTGTGTCGAACGCTTTCCACCCACTTGCGGGCCGACGCGGAACTTTTCTTCCCCAACTCGGGAAAAGCCGTATCCGTATAATACAAATGCAGCGCCGCAACCCCGAACGCGTCCGCGCTTCTGTAGATGGCGGACACGTTGTGCGGATCATGAATATTCGCCAAGACCAGCGTCAAGTCCTTCTGGCGCCAGCCGAGCACCCGCTCCAGCTTGGCGCGGCGACGTTCGGTAATTTCTCTGACCACAAAAACACTCCTTCTCTTACAGATCGTCCGGGCCGCTGTTCATGGACAACGCGGCGCGCTGCGCTTCCAGTTCCGCCAGTTCCGCCTCCAGCGCCTCCAGCTTTTCCAGCGCCTGTTCGCTCGTCTCCTTGAGCTGGCTGAAACGTTTGAGCAGCTCCGTCGTCTTGTTTCCGTCGGCGTACACGTCGGGATCGGCAAGCGCGGCCTCAACCTCCGACTGCTCGGTCAGCATGGTTTCCAGCTCCGCTTCAAGCTTGGCGTAGGCATCCTGCTTCGGGCGCATCTTCTTGTACAGTGCGTTCCGCTGCTCGGCCTGTTCGCGTTTGAGACGCTTCAGTTCTTCCCTGTCCAGCGGCTTGCCGGGAACCGGTCCCTCCGTCTTCCTGTCCGCATCCTTTTCCTTGCCGTTTCTGGCGGCGCTCAGAGCCGCACGCCGGGCCGCATCGTACTGGGCGAACCCTTCCTTGTATACGGTAATGCCCTGCTCCGACATGGACCACGCTTCATCCGCAACTTCCGAAAGGAGATACCGGTCGTGCGCAACCATCAGCAGCGTCCCGTCAAAGGCGTTCAACGCCTCGACGAGCGCCTCGCGGCTTTCAAGGTCCAGATGGTTCGTCGGTTCGTCGAGCACGAGGAAATTCGCCCGCGCGAGGAACAGGGAAGCCAGTACGAGCCGACTCCGCTCGCCGCCGGACAGGCTGCCGACCAAACGGTCGAAGTAGTTCTGGCCAAGCAGGAACAAGCCGAGGACGCTCATCAGCTCCTCTTCCGTCATCCGCGGATCGGACAGGCGGCGAATTTCCCCGAGCACCGTTCCCGAGCTGTTCAGCAGCTCCGTCTGGTGCTGGCTGTAGTAGCCCATCCGCACAAGAGACCCCATGACCTGCGTTCCCCCCTTGCGCTCCAGACGGCCCGCAAGAATCTTGAGCAGCGTGGACTTGCCGCAGCCGTTGTGCCCCACCAACGCTATCCGCTGTCCCCGATAAATCGTGAAGGTCAGCGGAGGCCACAGCGTCACGCCGTCGGGAAACGAAAAAGCCAGATCCGCAACGGAAAGAATGGTCTTGTCCGCCTTGGGCGGTTCGGGCCACTTGAAGCTGAGCTCCTTGCGCTTGGCTTCGGGGCGAAAGCCTTCGAGTTCCTTCTCCAGCTTCTTCGCCATTTTCTGCCGGGAACCGGCCTGACGGGCTTTGGTCGCCTTGGCTCCGAAACGGCGCACGAAATCCATCTTGCGCTCGATTTCGGCGTTGAGGCGCTGGGCTTCCCGCTCCCGCTGCTCTTCAAGCTCTTCCTGCAACTCCACGAACTGGCTGAACGTGGCCTTGCGGAAAACCGGTTTCGCGCCGCCGAGATACAGCACATGCGTACCGATCCGGTCCATAAAAACACGGTCGTGGGCTACGAAGATCAGCGCGCCCTTGTAATCCATCAGAAAATCTTCCAGCCATTCCACGGCCTCGATATCGAGGTGGTTGGTCGGTTCGTCGAGGAGCAGCACGTCGGCCCCGGCGACCAGCACGCGGGCCAGCTTGGCGCGTTCGCGCCAGCCGCCTGAAAGCTGCCGGATCGGCAGGTGCCACTTTCCCTCGTCGAAGCCCAGCCCCGACAGGATGGCCTGCGCCTTATGCTCGGGATTGTACCCGTACATGGCTTCCAGTTCCGCCTGACGCGCGCCGAGGCGAACGATGGCGGTCTCATCGCCGGACGCGACCGCAGCTTCCCAGTTCGACCAGAAGTCGTGCCAGTCCGGCAGGACATCCACCACCCACTCCAACAGGGGCGTATCCAGCACCGACTCGTCCAAGTCCTGCTGGACATACCCCACCCGGCAGCCGCGCGGCATGATGACGCGCCCGGAGTCCGGGGCCTCCACGTCCGCCAATATCCGGATCAGGGTCGACTTGCCGCAGCCGTTCGGACCGCAAACGCACAACCGGACGCCCGAATCGATGTCGAGCGAAAAGTCGGACAGGATGTCCCGACCGCCAAAGGCCTTTGAGAGATTCTGAATCGTTATTTTCATGAGTTGTAAAGCGTTATTCGTCGATGGGCTCGGAAACCGTTTCTTCCGGATCCAGCCCCAAACGTTCCCGGCGAGCGGCTTCCTGCTTGCGCTCACGGGTACCGAGCGACAGG
>CAUHBW010000271.1 GCA_959604115.1 uncultured Bilophila sp.
GGGTTTGGGGGGCATCATGCCCCCCAAGCAGGTCCGGGCGGCAGCCCGGCCGCCGGAGGCGAACAAAGGGAGACACACATGGCCAAAGAAAAACTCTGGGGCGGACGCTTCCACGAAGGTACCGCCGCCTCCGTCGAAGCCTATACGCAGTCCATTTCCTACGACTGGGCCCTCTACAAGCAGGACATCGCGGGCTCCTGCGCCCACGCCCGCATGCTGGCCCGTCAGGGCATCCTCACCCCCGAGGAGGCCGACCAGCTCGTCGCGGGGCTCGCCGCCGTGCGCGCCGAGATCGAAGACGGCACCTTCCAGTGGAAAAAGGAACTGGAAGACGTCCACATGAACATCGAAAGCCGCCTCACCGAACTGGTGGGCGACGTGGGCAAGAAGCTCCACACAGGCCGCAGCCGCAACGATCAGGTCGCGCTCGACTTCCGCCTGTTCGTCTCCGACCGCCTGCGCGAATGGCAGCGCCTCGCCCGCGAACTCGCCGCCGTCTACATGGCCCGCGCCGAGGAGCATCAGGACACCATCCTGCCCGGCTGCACCCACCTTCAGCCCGCGCAGCCCGTCAGCCTCGCCCACCATCTGCTCGCCTACGCATGGATGCTCCGCCGCGACGTCCAGCGCATGGCCGACTGCGAAAAGCGCGTCCGCATCAGTCCTCTCGGGGCCGCCGCCCTCGCCGGGACGACCTACCCGCTCGACCCCGCGTCCGTGGCCCGCGAGCTGGACATGTACGGCACCTTCGACAACAGCATGGACGCCGTGTCCGATCGCGACTTCGTGATCGAATCCCTGTTTTGCGCCAGCACGGCCATGATGCACCTCTCCCGCTGCTGCGAAGAGATCATCCTGTGGTCCAACCCCGCCTTCGGCTTCGTGAAGCTGCCCGACGCCTACGCCACGGGCTCCTCGATCATGCCGCAGAAGAAAAACCCCGACGTCGCCGAAATCATGCGCGGCAAGGTGGGACGGGTGTACGGCGACCTGACCGCCATGCTCACCATCCTCAAGGGCCTGCCCCTCACCTACAACCGCGACCTTCAGGAAGACAAGGAACCCTTCCTCGACGCCGACCACACGCTCAGCACCTCGCTGGACCTCATGGCGGGCATGATGAAGGCCCTGCGCTTCGACGAAGCCCGTATGGCCCGCGCGCTCACCGCCGGGTTCCTCAACGCGACCGAGCTTGCGGACTATCTGGTCACAAAGGGCATCCCCTTCCGTGAGGCGCACCACATCACGGGTTCCGCCGTGGCGCTCGCCGAGGAACAGAACCTTTCGCTGGAAGCCCTGCCCCTTGATGCGTTGCAGGGCCTGTGCGACCGCATCGGCCCCGACGTGTTCGACGTGCTCGAATACCGGGCCGCCGTCGCCCGCCGCAACGCTCCCGGCGGTACCGGCCCGCTGTCCGTCGCCCGCCAGCTCGAAAAAATGAAGGCGTGGCTCAGCGAAGACGAATAACTTCGATGAGGGCGATCCTTCTGGATTTCCCGCCGCGCTCCCTTTGATCGTGTTCCGTACGCCCTTGCGTACGGAACACTTTTTTTGTTTTCTAACCCGCCAGAAAGTAACCGATCTCGCTGGAGGCACCCTGTTTTTCCTCTTCCCCCCATTGACAGGAATCGCGCTTGCGGGCATGCTCTACGTGAATTGTCGAACAAAGCGTTTGATAAAACGTTTTTGGAGAGGTTTGTTCAGCGATAAAAAACATCCTGAACAGGCTTGCATTGTTAAAAAAGGCTAAGAGGGAAGGACGGCGCGCCATAAGGAGCGCCGTTCGGTTTTGAGCCGAAAAGCACAATACGGTCCAGTGAGGAGGACGCTATGGAACTGACCAGAAGAGCCATGCTCGGAGCGTTGGGCGGTCTCGCCGTCGGCGGAACCATCGCCACCGTCGTCGGAAACGGCATCGCCGCCGCGCCCGAAAACGTTTCGCCGGGCAAAAACGGGCACTTCGCCCAGGTGAACGGCGAATTCGGCTGGAAGCCCCACAAGCTCGATCCGAACGTCTGCGCTCCCGTCGCCTACGAAGGCTACTGGTACAAGGGCTATGCCTGCGGCTACGGCACGTTCTACGGCATCATCGGCATGATGGGCGAAAAGTACGGGGCTCCGTACAATCAGTTCCCCTTCACCATGCTGGAAGCCAACAAGGCCGGCGTCTCCGGTTGGGGCACCATCTGCGGCGCGCTGTACGGCGCGGCGGCGGCGTTCGCGCTGTTCTGGCCCCGCAAGGAACGCGACGCGATGGTTTCCGAACTGTTCCGCTGGTACGAAAAGACCGCCCTCCCCATCTATAATCCCGGCGAAGCCGCGCAGGGCTTCAAGGGCGCCATTCCCTCCAACGTCGCCAACTCCGTGCTGTGCCACGTTTCCGTCTCCAGATGGTGCTACGAGCACAAGAAGGAGGAAAGCAGCAAGGAGCGCAGCGAACGTTGCGGCCGCATCACCGCCGACGTTACCCGGAAGGCCATCGAGATCATCAACGCCAAGATCGACGCGGGCAAGGACTGGAAGGGCGCGTTCGCCAAGCAGGAATCCGTCGCCTATTGCGGCGAGTGCCACGCCTCCGGCAAGGAATCCGACATCCAGAAGGGCAAGATGGACTGTGCGCCCTGCCACAGCGGCAGCGAGCACATGCAGAACAAGTTCAAGGATCACCCGTAAGCCGGTGAAGCCCTTTAGCTGAATGACCGGGAGGGGGAGCGATCCCCCTCCTTTCGTTTTGGGCGGGCGGCAGGATACGCTTGTGTTCGCGTATGCCACGCAGTAGAATGCCTATCATGAAGACACCCACTCCGCACGCGTTCGCCCTGTTTTCCGGCGGTCTGGACAGCATCCTCGCTGCCCGGCTGATCATGGAGCAAGGGCTTGTTGTCCGTTGCCTGCACTTCGTCACCCCCTTCTTCGGCAAGCCGCAGCTCATCCCGCACTGGGAAAAGATCTACGGGCTCGAAATCGAGGCGGTGGATGTGAGCGAAGCCTTCGTCCGTCTCCTGCGTGAACGTCCGCCGCACGGCTTCGGCAAGGTCATGAACCCCTGCGTCGACTGCAAGATCCTGATGATGCGCAAGGCGCGCGAGATCATGAAAGAACGGGGCGCCTCGTTCCTCATTTCCGGCGAAGTGCTCGGACAGCGCCCCATGTCCCAGCGTCGGGACACCCTCAACGTGATCCGCCGCGACGCAGAAGTGCGCGAAGAGCTGCTCCGCCCTCTCAGCGCGCAACATCTTGATCCCACTGCCGCCGAACTGTCCGGGCTGGTGGACCGTTCGCGGCTTCTCGGCATTTTCGGACGGGGCCGCAAGGATCAGATGGCGCTTGCCGAGCGCATGGGGCTTACGGAAATTCCCACTCCGGCGGGCGGCTGCAAGCTCGCGGAAAAGGAAAACGCCAGACGTTACTGGCCGGTACTCACTCTGCTCGACGACCCGGCCGTCGAAGATTTCGAGCTGTCCAACATCGGGCGGCAATACTGGGCGGGCAAGCACTGGCTCTCGATGGGCCGGAACGAGTCCGACAACGCGGCGCTCGAACGACTTGTGCGTCCCGGTGACGCGATTCTGCGGGTGCGGGACTTCCCGAGCCCGTTCGCCCTCGCCCGCCAAATCACGCCGTGGGACGCAGCCACTCTTCAGGACGCAGCCGGTCTCGTGGCCTCATATTCGCCCAAGGGCGTCCGTGCCGCCGCGTCCTCTCCCGACGGAACGGTAACGGTGCGCGTCCAGATCAGCGGCGAAAGCACCTTCGTCAACGTCGCGCCCCGCCGCATCCCCGACCTGCCGTGGGGCGAACCCGAATTCGTCGATGTCCGCAAGGCCATCAAGGCCGAAAACCGGCCTACGTTTGACGAGTAAAAATGAAAACGATGATGTTGAAATCTCCGTAACGGGAATACCTGCGACGGACTTGATGCGGAGAATGCCGAGTCCGCCGAAAAAACTCCTCTCCAGACCGAGAGGCACGGATGCGGACACTCAAAGAGCATTCGGATCATGCGCTCCAATCTACACCGTCCGAGAAGGGAGCCCCAAATACCTGCGCATGAACTATGAACACCGCAAGAAAGAACCGCCAACCGCTTCTTTTCGCCTTCCGGGACTTGACATCCACCGCCATGACCACCTAAAAGAACAAGTTCAGGCACACGCGCTCGTAGCTCAGTTGGATAGAGCGACAGCCTCCTAAGCTGTAGGCCACAAGTTCGATTCTTGTCGGGCGCACCAGTAAAAAAGAGAGGATACATACTTCCGAGTATGTATCCTCTTTCCACTTGGTGCCTAGTTTCCTTTTGTGGCGCCCGTATGGTGCCCACCTTCAGGCGCTACTCCCCATCTCCAGCTTTACTATCCTGACCTGCATCTCGTCTTGTGCGCCCCTTTTTGAGTTCACGGCGTCCGCCGTTCGTGCTCTCTCTTCACGTCCGAACGTCTTTTGTTCGCCCTATGGGCGCTTCCTCTTTGGGGAAACAAAAGACCCCATCCATAAGAGATGAGGTCTTAAAAGGTGGTCTTTCAACTCAGCCATAGTTATGAATCATGATTCATCCTGATTGGCGTCTATTGTGGGCTTCGTTCTCTCATTTTCACCGTCAGGCGGGGAAAATTCTTTCGTGCGCTCCCAATTCAGTAACATCCGCTTAAAGATATCCCGCAGAAACTCCTTATCAGACTCAGGCAGGTCATGCAGAAGCTCATTTTCCATTTGGGTATGCTTGATAAGCAGATTGGTTGCAAGCTCAATTCCTGCCGGAGTAAGGCACACGAGGATGCTGCGGCGACTTTGGGCGTTGGCGCAACGGCAGATGAGTTGTTTCTGTTCCAGATGATCCAACAAATGCGTAATGGCACCGGGAGTTCGGTATGCCATTTTTGTGATTTCCTTGGGCGGAAGCTCGTGAGGGGGGCCCGAATGCAACAGCGCGCCAAGCACATCAAATTCACCGCTGGTCACACCGAATTCTTTGACAACCTTGGAGCTTTGCAGCTGGTAGTAGCGGACGATGCGAAGCATGCGCCCCAAGATGCCTTCTAGGTTGAGATGGGGGAACAAGCATTCCCATTGTTCGTTGCGCCGCTGTACGTAGTCTTTTTCCATCAGGCCTGACCTTAATATTTATCTGATTGTCGGATCATTTCCAGGCATTGCTGAAGCCAATGACAATGACCTGAGTACATTGCGCATACGGCATCAAAAATTACTCAAGAACATACGTCTGAATATCATCACTCTATGGTAACCGATATTAGCACGCCCTAGGGGCATGTCAAGGCAACGCCTGATAGCCGTGGAGAGGGAAAGGAAACGTCGATTCAACTCCATGCCTCTTCTTTAGCCCTTTTGAAGACTTTCTTCCCAATGAGCGCATGAATCAATGTTTTCTTAACGTATTCCCTTGATATTCATGAAAGCCGGCGGCGAATCCAAATGTAGGCGGGGCAATGAGAAACGTCTTTCTTATTGAATAATTATGGTACAGCTTCAGGGTCGGCTATATGCGGCCCCACACGATCTTCCCCATGCTTATTGTCGCTATTATACTGATATTCTTGATTTGATCCG
>CAUHBW010000272.1 GCA_959604115.1 uncultured Bilophila sp.
ATAGAGCTAATGATTTTGCAATATGTATAACATTGTTAACGAAGGACTGATAGTTGTTTGTTGCTAGATTGTAACTTTTTTCAGTAAATCCGTTTTTTACTTTATCTCTGGCCTCTTCAATTTGGCATAGTTATCCAATCTGTCATCTTCAGAATGGATACCATGTATCTTGTTCACTCTTCAAACAGGGAAGGATTGGCATGAATGGGGACACACCGAACATCGCGGCAATCTGTCAGCGACTTGCCAAGCACGCCCCCGAAGTGGCTGGCACTGCGACGAGGGCAAAACATTCGATCCGAGCCGCGATAGGGTGAACCCGACATGGATTCTGACGGGTGAAGGTCCGAGGTATCTGGTTCCGTCTTCTTTGCCGCCCTCCGCCGCTTTTCACCGAATCGGCGGTGAAAAGCGTCTCCGATCCTTTCGTAAAGGTCCGCTTTTTGGACGTTGTCATCGTGAACTTGCTGAAAAAATACGTCTTTTCGTTCTAATAAGGTGTGCTTGACCTCACAGGTGAAGCGGTGCATAGATTCCCGAGTGGAACGGATGACAAGAAAATACCACTGCCCCTCTTCCTTTATGGCGGTTAGGGCTTATATGGTACTTGCCGGGCGTAGACCCGAATCCTAAATCATCGTTATGCTCTCCGGGCGTGACTCCGGTTGCACCCCGGATTGGTGACCAAGTTTTTTGGAGGACTGCATATGTGGGAATACACGGATACCGTTCGGGAGCATTTCCTGAAGCCGCGCAACGCGGGAGAACTTGCCGATGCCAACGCCGTCGGTGAAGTGGGCAGCTTGGCCTGCGGCGATGCGCTGAAGCTTTTTCTGAAAATAAACGACAAGGGCATCATTGAGGATGCTTCGTTCCAGACGTTTGGGTGCGCCAGCGCCATCGCTTCCAGCTCCGCTCTGACCGAAATGATTAAGGGCAAGACCGTGGAAGAGGCGTCCAAGGTGACCAACAAGGATATCGCCGCCTATCTTGGCGGGTTGCCTCGCGAAAAGATGCATTGTTCCGTCATGGGGCAGGAAGCTCTTGAAGCCGCTCTGCGCAACTGGCGCGGCGAGCCCGCCGAAAAACAGCACGAACACGAAGGGACGCTCGTATGCAAGTGTTTTGGTGTGACCGACGTGCAGATTCGCCGTGCGATTGAGGAAAACAACCTCAAGACGGTGGAGGAAGTCACCAACTACACCAAGGCCGGCGGTGGGTGCGGCGAGTGCCTGAACACCATTCAGGATATTCTGGATGAAGAACTGGGCAAGCCGAAGTTGAAGGAATTCAACATTGCACCGAAGCCCCAGATGACCAACGTGCAGCGGATGCAGAAAGTCATGCAGGTGCTTCAGGATGAAGTGAAGCCTCGGCTCGCCGCAGACGGTGGGGACATTGAGCTGGTGGATGTTGACGGGCATCGCGTCGTCGTTGCGTTGCGCGGTCTGTGTTCCAATTGCAGTTCCCGCGCCGTCACGCTGAAGGATCTTGTTGAAAAGATTTTGCGCGAACAGGTGGAACCGGAAATCGTGGTTGAAGAGGTGCAGGCATGAGCGTCATCTATCTTGACAACAACGCCACCACCAAGGTTGCGCCTGAGGTTTTTGAAAGCATGGTTCCGTTTTTTACGGAAAAATACGGCAATGCTTCCAGTATGCATACGTTTGGAGGACAGGTCGGCAAGAGCATTCAGGAAGCCCGAGAAAAGGTGGCGGCCATGCTCGGCGCGCTGCCGGAAGAAATCGTGTTCACCTCGTGCGGTACGGAGAGCGACTCCACGGCCGTGATGTCCGCCTTGCAGGCGCAGCCCGACAAGAAGCACATCATTACGACCCGTGTGGAGCACTCCGCGTTGATTGCCTTGGGGCAGCACCTCGAACACAAGGGGTACGAAGTCACCTATCTCGGTGTGGATTCCAAGGGGCGTCTCGATCTCGACGAACTGGCGGAGGCCATGCGCAAGGATACGGCCATCGTTTCCGTGATGTTCGCGAACAACGAAACGGGCACTGTTTTTCCGATTCAGAAAGTCGCCGAGATGGTCAAGGAACGCGGCATCTATTTTCATACGGACGCCGTGCAGGCTGCAGGCAAGCTGCCCATCGACCTCGCCAGGATGCCGGTGGATTTTCTGGCGCTCTCCGGGCACAAGCTGCACGCCCCCAAGGGCATCGGCGTCTTGTACATCCGTAAGGGCACCCGGTTCCTGCCGTTCCTTCGCGGAGGCCATCAGGAACGCGGCCGCCGTGCCGGAACGGAAAACGCGCCGTATATTGTGGGCCTCGGCACCGCATGCGAGCTCGCCATGAACCACATGGAAGACGAAAACGTCAGAGTGCCCGCTCTCCGCGACAAGCTTGAAAAGGGATTGCTGGCAGCGATTCCCGACGCCATCGTAAACGGGGATACGGAACACCGGTTGCCGAATACGACCAACATCGCGTTCCAGTATGTCGAAGGCGAAGCGATTCTGCTTCTTATGGACCAGCTCGGCATCTGCGCCAGCTCCGGGTCCGCCTGCACTTCCGGCAGTCTTGAACCGTCTCATGTGCTGCGTGCGATGGGGGTTCCCTTTACCTTCGCGCACGGTTCCATCCGTTTCTCCCTGTCGCGTTACACCACGGAAGCCGAAATCGATTACGTCCTTGAAAAGCTGCCGCCGATCATTGAACGGCTGCGCGCGATTTCTCCGTTCCGCGCCATGAAGTAACCGGGCCATTTCCTCGTTCTGAAAGGATTCTCCGTTAGGCGGGGAATCCTTTTTTGTATGAGTGCCGTACAAAAAAGGCCGGGAAGCATTCCCGACCTTTTTATTCATTATTAAGCATGTGAGGGGGGAGAACCGGCTGGATCGCACGGTTCTCTCTGGTTTTACAGCGCGCCGAAAACAAACTGCAACGCAAAAACGGCGAGCAGACAAATGGAAATCAGGCGGCGTTGCTGGGTCGGCGTACTGTTCGAGCTTTCCTTCATAGCGGTGACAATCTTTTCGAGGCACAGGATAATGAAGGTGTCGATGATGGCCGACGAATAGATGGCAATCGTATTAAGATCTCTAATGAAAATCAGGGCCAGAACAAAAATGCCGTAGACGCCGAGCAGACAGAACCAAGACCAATAGGTCTTTTCAGCGTTGGTGAACTTCTTGAAGCTGTGAATGGTTATGGGAATAAGAGGAACGCCTATCAAAACGAGCAGTACGGGGATATTCCGTATATCGACTAATGCAATCTTTTCCTGTCCATACAGAAAAATCTGCACCAGTTGGAAACCAAATACCGCGGTAAAGATAGCCCATCCGACAATGATAAGATGCAAGAACATAATTCATCCCCGTACTTGAAATTTGTTGAACAACAAATATAAACTAACGGTCCCCCACGGATAAGACATAGTTGATTCTACAATTTCCGTCAAGGAGGACATTCCCACGAGATAAAACATAAAATTTTAACCGGATGAACTATCAGGAAAATATATCGTCGCGTTGGGCGTACTCCGGATCGGTGGCGTGAAAAATGCGAAAAAAAGAGGCTTAGCCCCATCAGGAAGGAGGGACGGTTCCGTAAGAGATTGTCCGAGGTAGCCGCCGTTAAGCGTTATCCAATCGTTGGCATATGAGGCAGGCTCGCGTCACTGCCCGGACTGCTTCGCAGTGTGTGTAGCAGTCCGCCGGGAGAAGGCATGTTTGATTCATCCTCCGGTGCCCTCGGTGTGGGGGAGATTCATACAGGGAGAGAGGACGGAGCGGACTTACGCCGGACGTTTCATCTTTTTCCGGATAAGCAGGTTGACGCCGACGGTGGTGAGGACGGAGAAGGTCATCCACAATACTCTGCCGAGAGGGGACCACTCTCCCAGCGGCGTGTATTTCCAGAAGAGAAAGACGTCGAACAGGAACCAGAGCACTGCGGCAACGGCAAAAACGATGAGGAGGATAAACAGGTAAAAGATGCGTTTGATGATCGACTCGAACTGCGGAAATTCCATAGGGGCCTCGTTGGTCATTGTAGGCAAACGCCGTTGCATGGCGCTGCGGCGGGTCGGACAGAGAAGATTTACTTCCCTCGGTATTTATACTCAATAAGGAGAACTGTCTAGATGGCATACCGTTTGAACGCTCTTCTTGTTCGAGAAGGGCAAAGGCCCGGTGATGGAGCGTGAAGTATCCGGCGGGAAGGAGGCTTGGGGCAAAAAGAGCCTGTGTTGTTGATTCCTGTGGGACATCACGGTATCACCAGCGGATACAGTCGCTGATTGGGAAAGGAGAGGATCATGGATTTTAGAAAGGTTTTTACGTTGCTCCGGGAAAAGGGGATGGACGCGGAATTCGGTACGCTGAACAATGGGCTGCCGCAGATCCGCGTACGCATTTCTGGAATCACCTTTTTCGCCGTGCCGGATCACTTTCCGGGATATGAAAAGACGGAAAGCGACTTTATCTGTCTCAGAACGTACTTGAGAATGGATACCGTGGATGTTCGCCGGAAGGAGCAGTTGGATGCGGCCTTTAACAGAATTGCCAATAACATCCGGCTGGTCAAGATATACAGCGTCGAAAGCGAAAACACGCTTTATGCCTTTTTCGAAATTCAGGCGTTGACTTCGCCGGAAGCCTTTGTGGAAGCGCTTCCCCGATATGGGGCCGAGGCGATCAAGGCCATTCAGGAAGTCGGAACATTCGTCAACAGCCATCCGTCTTTTGCGAGAGCCGAATAACTGAACATATGGGGAAGTCCCTGTCGAGGTGTCCGGCAGGATTTTATGGGGAATCTCCTGTAATCCTTCCTGCGAATACGGTAGACGCGTCGGCTTTCAGACGAAAAGAGGCAAGCTCTTCAGCTTGCCTCTTTTCGATCAGTTCAGGGAATGCGGGACTCAGGCTGTTTCACGAGCCGATGCGGCTGCTTGGCGCTTGTTTCCCAGAAAATGCAGGATGGATACGCTGATGAGCAGCAACGCGATGGAGCTGCCGAGGCTCAGCCAGAGATTGGCCTTGGTGAAGCCGGCGACGACGTATCCGACGAAGCAGCAGAAAGCGACGATACAGGCGTAGCCCAGCTGTGTCGATACGTGCTCGATGTGGTTGCAGCCGGCGCCCGCGCTCGAAAGAATGGTCGTATCCGAGATGGGAGAGCAGTGGTCGCCGAAGACGCTGCCCGCGAGGGTCGCGGAAAGGGACACCACGACCAGATCGGGGTCAACAGCCTGGGCGACGGGAACAATGATGGGGATCAGGATACCGAAGGTGCCCCAGGCCGTTCCGGTGGAGAAACTCAGGAAGCCCGCGATGAGGAAGACGATGGCCGGGAGCAGCGCACCGGAAACGCCGCCGTCGGCGACGAGCGACTGCACAAAGATGGGCGTCTGGAGCAGATCGCGGCACACGCCGCTGATCGTCCACGCCAGAACGAGAATGATGTTTGCGGGAAGCATCGCCTTCATACCTTCGATGATGCCGTCCATGAACGTCCGGAACGAAAGCAGTCCTCTGGGCACAAAAAGCAGGAAGGATACGACCAGCGCGCCGAAGGATGCCCAGACGAG
>CAUHBW010000273.1 GCA_959604115.1 uncultured Bilophila sp.
GACCTTATCGAATCCCTGTTGTCGGTTTTCCCTGTGAATCCTGAACGCCTGAACGGAACCCGTTCAGGCGTTTTCTCAAAAAAACGGAAAGCACAGAAAAAAACCTTCCTTTGGGTACGGCACGCCTGAAAAGAGAGATTCGATAAAGTCGAAAAGTTAAGGAATCCATATGGATAAACGAACTTTAGGGGTCGTGTTCTTCCCGGCGTTCGACTGGGCGATCAGCCCGACGCACCCGGAGCGCGAGGAACGGCTGCTGTACACGCAGGACCAGCTTCGCGAGGAAGGGCTGTTCGACCTGCCGGGCATCACCGAATACAAGCCCGGCGTCGCGACGTATGAGGACATCGAGCGCGTCCACTTCTGCCTCCCGGACGTGAAGCGCGTCTGTTCGGCGTCGCACCTCGCCTCGGCGGGCGGAGCCATCCGGGCCGGGGAACTGGTGCTTTCCGGCGAACGGGAACGGGCCTTCGCGCTGGTGCGTCCTCCGGGCCACCACTCCATGCGCGTCACCCACGGCAACCGGGGCTTCTGCAACGTGAACATGGAAGCCGTGATGATCGAAAACCTGCGCCGCCGCTTCGGGCCGCTGCGCGTGGCGATCGTGGACACGGACTGCCACCACGGCGACGGCACGCAGGACATTTACTGGAACGATCCCGATACGCTGTTCATCTCGCTCCATCAGGACGGCAGGACGCTGTATCCCGGCACCGGCTTTTTGCCCGAATGCGGCGGCCCCGGCGCGCTCGGGCGCACGGTGAACATCCCGCTTCCCCCCGGAACCGGCGACGAAGGCTATCTGTACGTCACGCAAAACGTGGTTCTGCCGCTGCTGGAGGACTTCAAGCCCGACCTCGTGATCAATTCCGCCGGACAGGACAACCACTACACCGATCCGCTCACCAACATGCAGCTTTCCGCGCACGGCTATGCCGCCATGAACGCCCTCCTCAATCCGCACATCGCCGTACTTGAGGGCGGCTACTCCATCCGCGGCGCGCTGCCCTACGTCAATCTGGGAATCTGCCTTGCGCTGGCGGGCCTGCCGTTCGAGCACGTCCACGAGCCGGATTACGACACCCGCACGCTCAAGCAGCGTCCGCAGGTCACGGAGTACATCTCCCGCCTGTGCGACGACGTGCTGGCCCAGTACCGCACCCCGCCCTCCCAACCTTCCGAAGGCCGCCGCGACGGCGAATGGTGGCGGCGCGAGCGGGACATCTATTACGACACCGACGGCCTCAGCGAACACCAGAACGAAGGCATCCGCCTCTGTCCCGACTGCCCCGGCCTGACCTGCATCGAAACCTCGTCCGACCGCGTCGCCAAGAGCCTGTGTCTGCTCCTCCCCCGCAACGCCTGCCGACGTTGCCGCGACCTTGCCCGCCGCCTCGCCGAAACGACCGGCAAAAAATCGGGCCGCTACGAGCAGGTGCTGTGCATCGGTGACGAATAGACGCAAAAAAAGCCTCCCGCTTCGTGAGAAGGGGAGGCTTTTTAAAAAGCTTACTCAGTGTCACCCGGGCACTTAGGTTCAGTAAAGCTTACTGTAGCAGTTCCGCCCGTATTGCTGTTTTTCGCAGTAATCACCTTATTCGCATAACTGACCGTCCAGCCCTCACCGTACCTAGCTTTCCCGTTCTCATCAGTGCCAAAAGCTTCCGCATTAGCCTTGGTTTTGGCGGTGTTACAAACAGTTTGCGCCTGCCCTGTCGCAGCACTGGTCGTACTATCGGACAGCAGCGTCTGCCCGAACGTCAGGTTGTACCGGGCCATCGCTTCGGCGGCGACGGCAGCGGCGGCCTTGTTGGCGGCTTCCTTCTGCAAGTCGTAATACTTCGGCACGGCGACGGCGGCGAGGATACCCAGAATGACCAATACGGAAATGATTTCGATGAGCGTAAAGCCCATCTGGCCTTTTCTACCCTTCATAGAATTCCTCCTGAATGAATGCCCATGCGGGGCATAGAGATCCAGGAAGAATAATCGTTGGCTCTTTTTTTGTCTAGGCAATAAATAAAATAGATTAGCGCATATACGTTTATGCTATTCGCATCACCCGTCCTCCCGCGATCGGCGTCTGAGCGGGGAACCTACCGCGTTCCGCGTTCGCAGGGGCTGTATATCAGCCACGGGTCTTCCGTCAGATCGACGCCTTCGGGATCGATGAAGCTCCCGTCCCGCATGAAGTCGATTTTCAGGATGCCGTAATCCGTGCCGGAAAGCGGGGACAGCCAGACCCGATACCCGCCGATGGTCGCGTTGCTCGCCGCGTTTTCCAGACTCCCGGACGCGAGATTGAACTCGTCATAGGCGGTGAACCAGACTTTCTGGCAATGGTTCTCGGCGGGAATGGCGCCGTGCTCAAATGCCTTCCCCCGCAACATGTACTGCCCGAAGAGCAGATTGATCCGGGCCTGCGCCTCGCTTTTCACCGCCAGCAACGCCTTGATTTCCGCTTCCCGCTGCAGGTCGTAGTATTTGACGCCCGCGACCGTGGCGAGAATGCCGAGGACGACGAGCACGGTAATGATCTCGATAAGGGTAAAACCGTTCCGGGATGTTCCCGAACGTCTGTTGCCGTGGGGTCCGTATGGCATGGCTTCCTCCCCGTGAACGCGATTGCCTTCACGATAGCCTGAGGGAACCGCCATGCGTATGATAATAAGTTGTTATTACGCTGAGTTGTAACTACGCCGCGTTTGTCGGAAAAAAATCGGAGCGTCGGATGGCTCCGGCGCGACGTCACCCGCGCTCTTCTTTCGCGGCTATGGGTGCGAAAGAGGAGACGCTCCCGGCGCGGCGCGCAGCGGAGGCCCACCTTGCCGTAATGAAAAGAATTTCTAAACGGGTGGGCAGGATGCGGGGCATCGTGTACACTGAAAAGAATCCGGCACAAGAACAACGCGAGGAAACCATGCCCGTCGTCAATGAATCTTCCTATATTTCTCCCGTATGGTTACGGAACGGTCACCTGCAAACCATCTGGCCCGTCCTGTTCCGCAATCCTCCCCTGCCCGCTCTCTGGCGCGAGCGCCTCGAAACTCCGGACGGCGACTTCATCGACATCGACCACATCCCGGCCAGCGCGGGCATCCGTTCAAGGCGCGTCGCGATCCTGTCCCACGGGCTCGAAGGCGACAGCCGGAAACGCTACATGCTGGGCATGGCCAAGGCCCTCAACCGCCGGGGCTGGGACGTGGTGGCCCGGAACTTCCGGGGCTGTTCGGGTGAACCGAACCGCAAGGCGTCGCTCTACCACAGCGGCGAAACGGACGATCTGCACCTCGTCGTGGAACATTGCGCCGCCCTCGGCTACATCCACATCGTGCTCGTCGGGTTCAGCATGGGCGGGAACCAGACCCTCAAATACCTCGGGGAGCGCGAGCGCACCATCCCCGCGCAGGTCCGCGCCGCCGTCGCCGTATCCGTGCCCTGCGATCTGGAAGGTGCGGCGCATGTGCTGTCCCGACCTTCGCGCGCGCCGTACATGGCCTATTTTCTGCGGACCCTCCGCCTCAAGATCGAATCCAAGCACGCCCGGTTCCCGGATCTCATCGACATTCGCGGGCTCAAGCACGTCCGTTCCTTCCTCGAATTCGACACCCGGTACACGGCCCCGCTGCACGGCTTCACTTCGGCGCGCCATTACTGGCGGGAAAGCGGCTGCCTGCGGCTGCTGGAGAACATCGACGTTCCTTTCCTGCTGATCAACGCCGCGGACGATCCCTTTCTTTCGGATGAGTGCTACCCTCTCCGCGTCGCGGAATCCAACAAGGCCATGACGCTGGAAATGCCCCTCTGGGGCGGGCACGTCGGCTTCGTCTCGCCGGGGCATGATCTGTACTGGTCCGAACAACGCGCGGCGGATTTTCTGGGCAGCGTGTGCGACGGCCTGAACAGAACGTTCCATTGACCGCCCGAAACGTTTCCCGTCCGCCGCGCCCGGACGGAAGCAAGGCCCGTTCTTTCGAGCGGGCCTTTGTCATGCCTCATCGTCGAGGGCGTTGCGGAGCAGTTGCAGAAACGCATGCCGAGGGATACATTCCGCCCCGTACCGCAAGATGTGGTTCGTGGCCATCTGGCAATCCACCAGACGGCAGCCGCGCGTTTCCAGCCATTCCATCAGCCGGACCAGCGCCAGCTTGGACGCATGGGGCCGGAGATGGAACATGGATTCCCCGAAAAAAGCCCTTCCGAGGGCGACGCCGTACAGGCCGCCGACAAGCTCGCCGCCGTCCCACGCCTCGACGGAATGGGCATGGCCCAGCTCGTGCAGCCGGACGTAGGCGTCCACCATTTCGGGCATGATCCACGTACCGTCCTGATCCGGGCGGGGCGTGGACGCGCACCGGAGCATGACTTCGCGGAACGCCCGATCGATGGTGGCGGAGAAGCCGCACTTCCGAACCTCCTTACGGACGGTGTGGGGAATGCGGAAACGCTCCGGCACGATCACGCACCGGGGATCGGGGGACCACCAGAGCAACGGCTGTCCCTCGCCGTACCACGGGAAGATGCCGCGCCGGTACGCCGCGAGCAGCCGCCGGACGGACAGGTCGCCGCCGACCGCAAGCAGTCCCTCGGGATCGGCCTCTTCCGGATCGGGAAACAGTTCCGGGCAGTCGGGATGCAGCCGCCAGATCATGCGCCGCGCCCCCGCCTTGCAAGGTTTTCCGTTTCGCAAATCAAGCGAACGGGATATGACCATATGTCGACATTCAACAATAACACGTCAACCTGCTCCGGGGAATGATTCATGCTTCTGACCGTTTCCATCCTCTGCGTCGTCACCTTCATGGCCGGCCTCATCGACAGCATCGCCGGAGGCGGCGGCCTGCTCCGGCTTCCCGCGCTGCTCGTGGCGGGCGTTCCGCCGCAACAAGCTCTCGGCACCAACAAGTTCGTCGGGGCGATGGGTACCGGCGCGGCCATGCTCAACTTCGCGCGCAAGGGGCTGATCCTCTGGAAGCTGGCGCTCATCGGCATTCCGTGCGCGCTGCTCGGCTCGGCGGCGGGCAGCAAGTGCATCCTCGCCTTCGACACCCAGACCGCCGGAAAAATCCTGATCGCCCTGCTGCCGGTAGCGGCGATCATAACCCTGATTCCCCGCCGTTCCAAGTCGTGCAAGGAGACCTTCTCCTCGCTGGACGTCCATCTCCTGACGCCGCTGATCTGTTTCGGGGTCGGCTTCTATGACGGCTTTTTCGGTCCGGGCGCGGGGAGTTTCTTCATCATCGCCTTCAACCTCTGCCTGCGGATGAATCTCATTCAGGCTTCGGCGCTGACCAAGGTGTTCAACCTTTCGTCCAACCTCGGCTCGCTGATCGTGTTTCTGATCCACGGGGACGTGCTCTTTCTCTACGCCATCCCCATGACCGTTGCGGACGTGCTCGGCAACCTCACCGGGAGCCAGCTCGCCATCCGCACCGGCCCCACCATCGTGCGCCGCTTCCTGCTCCTTTCGCTGATCATTCTGTTCGTTTCCCTGATCTGGAAGTATTATTTCGCAGGGTAAGCGAAGAT
>CAUHBW010000274.1 GCA_959604115.1 uncultured Bilophila sp.
GGAAGGCCCCCTTTTTCAAAAGGGGGCCTTCCCCCTCCCCAATTCCTCTAAATAATCGACTTCCTCGGATACCTCGTGCCGGAGACGTAGAAGGTGTTCTCGACAATGAACAGGGCCTTCTCGTCGATGGCGAAGACAAGGTTCTCCAGACGCCGCAGCATGATGTTGTTGGTCACGGTGAGGATGATCTCGCGATCGCCCCCGCTGTACGCGCCCTTGCCCTTGAGGATGGTCGCGCCGCCGTAGCCCTCGGCGATGATTGCCTCGCAAAGCGCCTCGCCCCGGTCGGTGACGACGTAGACCATCTTGCGCTGGCTGCCCATACGGAGCGCGTACTCGATGGTCGCGGAAGCCACGAATACCTGAATGAACGAAACGATCACCATGTCGAGCGAAATGGTCGTCATGGAGGCGAGGAACATCACGGCGTTGAAGGAGAAGTTGAACCGCCCGATGCCGATGTTCCACCGCTTGTTCAGAATGACGCCCACAAGGTCGAGGCCGCCGCCGGAACCGAGGGTCCGGAGCATGAGCCCCGTCCCCGCGCCGCAGAAAACGCCCGCCGTGATCGCCGCATAGAAATTGTCCTGAATGGGAACCTGAAAGGTGATAAGTTCACTGAATACCGTGGTCGCGAGGCTGCCGTACAAACTGTAGAAAAAGAACTGGCGCCCGATCTGGAACCACGACACGAGGAACAGCGGAATGTTGATCAGCAGGTACCAGATGGCGGGCGTGAACAGCCCCGTGGCGTACCAGCCGAGCAGACCCGCGCCGAAAATGCCGCCGGTCAGGAAGCCGTGATGCGCGGCGACCGCCTGCGCGCCGAGGGAAAAGGACAGGGAACCCAGCGTCAGCAGGAACAGGTTCCAAAGCATGGACTGGGCAAGTTTGTTTCGATTCGGTAACGATACGCTTATGCTCATGAATGCTTTCCTTGCCGTCAAAACGGCTTCACCATGCTGACGAGATGCCGCCCGGCCTCGCGCACGGAACCGCAGCCGGTCAGGACCATGCCGCTCACGAGCTGGCTGTGCAGCTGTTCCGTCAGGAGCGTTACGCCTTCGGCCCCGCCGCCTACGGCGGCGAGACAGTAGGGACGCCCCACCAGCACGGCGTCCGCGCCGAGCGCCAGCGCCTTGAGCACGTCGAGGCCGTCCCGGATGCCGCCGTCCATCAGGACAGCCATCCGGCCCCGCACCTCGGCGGCGATGGCGGGCAGCACCTCGATGGTGCCGGGCGTATGATCCAGTGCGCGCCCGCCGTGGTTGGACACCACGATGCCGTCGCATCCGGCGCGTTCGGCGGCGATGGCGTCCGCGGGGGTCATCACGCCCTTGAGGACGAACTTCATGCCGAGAGCGTGTACCCGGTCCGCAATCGCCGCCAGCTCGGCGGGCGTCTTCGGAGACACGGGACGGCCCATGCGGGCCAGCGCGATCAGTCCGGCGGCGTCGATGTCCATCAGCAGCACGCGGGCTCCCGCTTCGGCGGCGCTGCGGAGCTTCCTTTCCAGTTCCTCGCCGCCCCACGGCTTGATGCAGGGGATGCCCCAGCCCGCTTCGGCGGCGATGGCCGCGTTTCCGGCCTTGTGCAGCTCGTCCGGCGCGCCGTCGCCGGTACAGCCGACGACGCCCCCGGCCCGACAGCCGGAAACGATGGCCTGCGCGTATTCCGGCTCCGTCAGGCTGCCGCCCATGTTGAAGGCGGTCCCTCCGATGGGCGCGGCCAGCACGGGCAGGCGCAAATCGAAGCCGAGTACGTTCGTTTCCGTGACCGGCTGTTTCACATCATGAATGAGACGCATGTTCAAGCGTACGGCGGCGAGCGCCGACACGTTGTTCCTGAAGGCGCTTCCGGTCCCGATGCCGCCCATGCCGGGGGTTTCTCCGGCGCAGGCCCGGCCGTCGCACACCGGACAAACCCGGCAGTAGCCCTTCATGCGCTCCCGGGCCCGGGCGCGGACTTCCTTGATATCCATATCTGACTCTCCCAATGGACTGAATGTGATAGAGGTGGATAACCGAAGGGACTCCACCTTGCAATATTGTGAAATTTTTATATATTTGAAAAAGACTGCGCCGAAGCCCCAAAGAGGGGGACACGCCCGCCTTCCCTCCTGTCGTGAGTACGTCAATGGGTGTATATCGTCAACAGGATGAGAAAGGACCGTCCGTTCATGAGAGCCGAGGCGCGTTCCCGGCGCGGCTTGCACGCCGCCCGTTCTTTTTCTATGCTTCCTTTTTTCCATCCTTCTGTTTCACAACAGCGGTTCAGCACCGCAAGGAACATTTCATGACTGCCACCTCCGCTTCCGCTACCGGCCCCGCCGCGCTGCTCTCGCTCGCCCGGGATGTGCTCAATATAGAAATAGCCGGGCTTGAAGCCGTCCGCGACCGGTTCCCTTCCGATACGCCCGGCGACGCGCCGTTGATCCGCGCTCTCGGGCTGCTGGCGGCCTGCACGGGCCGCGTGGTCGTGACCGGCATCGGCAAATCCGGCCTGGTGGGCCGCAAGCTCGCCGCGACCTTTTCGTCCACGGGCACGCCCGCCTTTTTCCTGCACCCCGTGGAAGGGGCGCACGGCGATCTGGGGAGCCTGCGCAAGGACGACGTGATCATCGCCATTTCCAATTCCGGCGAAACCTCGGAACTGAACGCCATTCTGCCCGCCCTGAAATCGCTTGGGGCCAGCCTCATCGCCATGACCGGACGCGAGGATTCCACGCTCGGACGGCTGGCGGACGTGACTCTGAACGCGGGCGTGCCCCGCGAAGCCTGCCCGCACGGCCTTGCGCCCACGGCTTCGACCACGGCGGTCCTCGCCCTCGGCGACGCGCTGGCCGTCTGCCTCATGCAGCTCAAATCATTTACAGAGAAAGATTTCCTGCGCTACCATCCCGGAGGAAGTCTCGGGCAGCGTCTGCGGCTCAACGTCAGCGAGGTCATGCGAACCGAGGGTCTGCCGCTCCTGCCGGAAACGAGCCTGCAGGCCGAAGCCCTGCGGGAACTGGATCTGGGCAAGCTCGGAGCCGTGCTTCTGCTCGACGCCGAACGCCGGGTGAGCGGCATTCTGACCGACGGCGACGTGCGCCGCGCCGTATGCCGGGGCGCGCTCCGGCCCGACGGGCCGGTCAAGGCCGTCATGACGGTCTGTCCGCGTTGCGGCAGCCGCAGCGATACGGTCGCCACCCTGCTGGAGCTGATGGAAAGCAAATCCATCACCGTCCTGCCCATCGTGGACGAGGAGCGGCATCTCCTCGGCATGGTGCACATGCACGACCTTCTCGGTCAGGGCAGCGTCGCCTTTTCGCAGCACCAGGAATAAAGGTTGGGGAAAGGCTCCCTCCCCCAACCCGCCGACGCGGATCGCGCCCATCTCCTCCCAAGACTTCCGCCCTTGTCGAATCCCCGTCCGGGATTTTTCTGTTTCCGTACGCCGTGCACGGACATGGTCCGCAATGGAAAAAGGGAAGCATCATTCAACTGGAGAAGCCGACCACGTTACCGGGGAGTGCCCCGCGGTACGGTGAAGAAAAGAACCGGAGGCGGAAAATCCGCCGCCGTAACAAACAGCAAAAGGACACTATGGAACCGATCACGCACGCCCTGAGCGGGGCCGTCATCGGCTGCGCCCTGCCGTGGAAACGCCGCTGGTGGCTTCCGGCATGGGCGGCGCTGGTGGCGGCCTCCCCGGACATGGACGTCTTTTTCGTCCGTACTCCGCTGGAATATATCGAATGGCACCGGGGGATCACCCACTCGTTCGCGGGAGGACTGCTCCTCGCTCTGCTGCTGGCGCTTGTTCCGTGGCTTGCGAACCGCCGGCGCGTCCCCGGCGTTCCCGCCGATGCGCCGCCGTTCAACTGGTCCCTGCCGTTCGCGTGGTTCGTGGCCTACCTGCTCATTCTGCATCACATCTATCTGGATTGCATGAATTCCTACGGAACGCAGGTGTTCCTGCCGTTCAGCGACTACCGGGTACGGCTGAACGCGCTGTTTATCGTGGACCCGCTGCTCCTGCTCCCGCTGGCGCTCGGGCTCATCTTCAAACGGACCAACCGACGCGCGATGCTCGGCCTGCTGCTCTGGACGCTGCTCTATCCCCTCGGTTCGCTGGCGATCCGGGTGGGCCTTGAAGCGCATCTTTACGACAGCCATTACACGCCCGACGTCTTCACGCAGGAACTCCGCAGCGAAGACCTGACGCCCGAACAGCGAGGCGAAGGCCGCTGGAACGACGTCAAGGCCGTGCATCTGGTGCCCGACGCCTTTACGCCCTTCCACTGGAAGCTGATCCTCGACCGGGGCACGGTCTGGGATGTGGCCGGGTACACGCTGTTCATGGACGAGCCCGAAACCTTCATCGCCTACGCCAAGCCGCCGCAGCCGCTCTGGGCGCGGTTGGGCGAAGAGGACAGAACCTTCCGGGCCTACGAACGCTTCGCGCTCTACCCCGCCCTTGAGGAAGAACAGACGCTGGGCGGCGCGTTGCGGGGCGAGACCCAGTACATATTCAGCGATCTGCGCTTCGGCTCCACCATCCGCTGGGTTGACGAAATACAGGTCCGGCGGCACGGCAAACCCACGACCTTCCGCATCATGGCCCGCATCGGCGCGAACGGGACCATAGACGCCGTCCGATTCATCACCACCACCGGCGCGGGCGGAGACAGCGGATGGAACCCGCCGCAACGATAAAAAGCCGGGCACCTTGAATACCAACACGACCGCAACGCAAAAGGGCTGAACGAATGTTCAGCCCTTTTTCATCGTTGGCGGGAAAAAACGGAAAAAGAAATCCGATAGGGAAAAAGTCTTTGAAAAGATGGGAGGCGGGCCGCGCTGGCAGGATTGAGGAAGGGAAAACGTTTTTCAGAAAGTTTTTTCCGCCCCTTCTCCAATCTTCATTTCTCGAATCGCTACCGCCGCTCCAGCAACGCCAAGGTTCCGGCAATCTGACGCCCGAGGGGAGACTCGCGGCGCAGCTCGCGCTCGACGGAGGCGATGCCCTTGAGCACGGTGGAATGGCGACGGCTGAATTTGTCCCCGATATCCTGCAGGGACAGCTCGGTGTGCTTGCGGGCCAGATAAAAAATCGTGTTGCGCGCGACGACCAGATTCTGCTTCCGGCTGCGGGAGGCCAACTGCTCGGGCGACAGGCCGAAGCCTTCACAGACCTTGCGGATGATCGCGTCCACATCCACCAGCGGATCGTCAAGGCTGTACTGCGACAGAATTTCCTGCGCCATCTCCACGGAAATGGTGCAGCCGAGCAACTTGGCCTTGAGCAGCAGGTTGTGGATGCAGCTCTCAAGCTGGCGAATGTCGCCGGTGAGACGCTCCGAGAGCATGTCCACCACCGAATCGGACAGCGGCGCGTTGTTCTGCTTGGCCTTCTCCTGAAGAATGCGGCGGCGCGTGCTGGCGTCGGGCTTCTCGATGCCTGCGAGGAACCCGGAACAGAAGCGGGAGACGAGGCTGTTGTCCACATTCCGCAGCTCGCAGGGCGCGAAGGAACTCGTCAG
>CAUHBW010000275.1 GCA_959604115.1 uncultured Bilophila sp.
GGAAGTTGGTTCTTTTCATTGAAGAAAAGGAAGGGAAGACGCCGTCTTCCCTTCCAGAAAAGGCGAGGACATGTCCTCGCCTTTTTTCTTGAATAAGAAAGCTCATATCACCCTGCCTCCCGCGCACGGAAAACCCGACAGGAGGGATTCGATAAGGATGAAAGTCTTGGGAGGGAGGGGGATGGGGTTTGGGGAAGGGGGAGGGAAGCCCTTCTTCAGAAGGGTTCCCTCCCCCTTCCCCAATCTTCCTTCCCTTCCACCTCGATCTCCTTGCCTTCTCAGGAGAAGGCGGCTAGACCGCAGGGAGCAAGGAGGAGGTCTTATGACGGAAGAAACGCTGGATATCATCCGTGGAATGCAGAACAACGAGGCCACGGACCACCGCATCTACGCCGCGCTGGCGAAGCAGGCGGGGCTGCCCAAAAACCGCGAAATCCTCGAACGCATGGCCCACGACGAGGCCGTCCACTGCACGGTGTGGGGCCGCTACACCAGACGGGAGGCCACGCCCGACGGGCTCAAGGTCTGGCTGTTCGTGCTGCTCGGGAAGATATTCGGGCTCGTGTTCGTAATCAACCTGCTGGAATCGGGAGAGGATCAGGCCGCCGACAAGTATGCCCGCCTCATCGACGAAGTGCCCGAGGCCAGAACCATCATGGAGGACGAAACCCGCCACGAAGAACAGCTCGCCGCGATGATCCATGAGGAAAAACTCAGCTATATCAGCTCGATGGTCCTTGGGCTCAACGACGCGCTGGTCGAGCTGACCGGCGCGCTCGCCGGGTTCACGCTGGCCCTCGACGACAACCGCATGGTCGGCATGGCCGGGTTCATCACCGGCGTGGCCGCCACGCTGTCGATGGCCGCGTCGGAATACTTGGCCAAAAAGGCCGATCCGTCCGAAGAACACCCGTTCAAGGCCGCCGCCTACACGGGCGTGGCCTACGTCATCACCGTGTTTTTCCTGCTGCTGCCCTACATCGTGTTCGACAGCCCGCTGACCGCGCTGGCGTTCTGTCTGTTCGACGCCGCGCTGATCATTCTCGGCTTTACCTATTTCGTGTCGGTGGTGCGCCACGAATCCTTCGTGCGCGGATTCACCGAAATGATCGCCATCAGCTTCGGCGTGGCGGGCATCTCGTTCCTTATCGGCTGGGCCGCCCGGAGCTGGCTGAACATTGACGTGTGATCAATTATTGATTGATGCTTGGGAGTGGAGACGCAAACAGCCCGCGGCCTGATGAGAGGACGCGGGCTGTTCGCATGCGGGGCCGGAAAGCGGGATTACAGCTTTTCGGCAAGGGCGGCGAGGCAGGCGCAGGCTTCGGCTTTGGGGTCAAGACGCTTCAACGCCATGCCGACGCCGTTGATGAAGATGACCGCTTCCTCATACGGAACGGTATAGGTGTCGGGCTTTTCCTCAACGGCTTTGATGCACGCGGCGAACAGCTCTTCGGGTTCCCAATGGGGATGGAAGCCGTCGAGCGGATCGACGATGACCTTCATGCGGGCGGTGACGGCGATCTGTTGTTCGTAGGTGGTATGGGGGTAGAGGGCCTGCATCATTTTGACGAGCGCGGCGAAACCGTCCCGGCTGAAGGCCGTTCCCATGTTCCGGTGATTTTCAATCGCGCCACAAACAACCATTTCGAGTTCCTTGTTCGTCATGACCAAATCCTCCTTGGCGGAATCTCTTTGACCCTTCATACATAAGTCCCGTTGGCCAGAAGTCAACGGGCCGGGACGAAAAAATCTTTGCAAGAAGTCGTCCGTGAAGAAAAAACGCGCTGCTGAGAATGCATGGGAAGGGGAAAGTGCGGAAACCGCATTGCATAAAGGGCCGTTTGACGCCGTATGAAGGCGCGAACGGCCCTTTAATGGGCGGTGCAACAGCAATGCCGCAGTGCCGTATGGAGGAAAAGACGGCCTTGCGGCGTGCGCTGCTGAGGTTTCCGCGTCATGCTGCCCGCCGTGGGAGGTGCGGCGGGAGGGGAGGAGCCTTTCCCGCAGGCGTCTTCCGTGGATTCGGGGAATCGTTTGCATCGGTGTGACGTCATTGGGAAAATCTTCTCGGCGGACGTCCGGGAGCGGCGGCGCGGCACAACGGCGTAGGGCTCCCCCGCGTACCGGCGAATCCGTCGCGATGATCCGTGAGGCGTTGGGCATCCCCCGCGTGCGCCCCGCGCCTGCCGCAGAGTCCGCCGGGAGGGTTGCCGGAATCGGGGAAGGGCGTCCCCGGAGACGTTCCCGCGTGGGAAAAACGCGGGATGGTGACTGTTGATGACAGTCAGTGACGTATGCGGCACATCAGAAAAGGCATAGCGTCAACACCTGTCCGATACAGGATAATGACTGTCATGAACCGTCATTGACAATCAGGCCGCTCCGAGCGCGCACCGTTTGGCGCGTCTGCCCGGCAGTTTCCCCGCCATGTCCCGTGTGGACAGGGGCAGGTTTTCGAGGGATTCGATCTGCTCCGCAATGGATTGCAGATTGCTGCACACCAGCCGCAGCAACGGCGCGTTGTCGAGGTTCAGTCCCTGCATGAGTGTCGCCTGCACGCTCCGCAAATCTTCGCTGATAGCCATGAACGTTCTCCTTCTCGCTCCGTGGATTCGCCGTCTTCCCGGCGCGTTTTGAAAGTGCCCGAGTCCGGCGTGTTTGTCAATCAAAAATTGATAAAATCGATCTGAAATGAATTTTTCAGGATGAGGCAACCAAATATTGACAAAAGGGGCCGGATGCGGATAGAGTCGGGCCATGAACACGACGCCATCCGAATCCGATTCCAACGCCATTCTGGACCGCCTGCTTTCCGGGGCGGGCCTGCACCGCGATGCGCAGCTCGCCGCGTTTCTCGGCGTTTCTCCGCAGGCGGTGAGTCAGGCGCGGCGCAAGCGCAGGATTCCCGAAGGGTGGGTGGTCAAGGTCGCGCGCGAGTGCAACCTTTCGATGGACTGGTTGATGTTCGGCCGGGGCTCGGCGGACGATCCTTCCCGTGCCGCCTCCGCCCCGCAGCCGTCCACGCCGTCGGGCGCGGCGGTGCCGGATCTTGATTTGTTGTGCATTCCGCTGGTGGCGGCGAGCCTGTCCGCCGGGACCGGGAGTTTGCAGACCGACGGCGAGGTGCTGGATTATTTCGCATTCCGGTCCGAGTGGCTGTGCCGCAAGGGCAATCCCGACAAGATGATCCTCATGAAGGTGTACGGCGACAGCATGGAGCCGGAGATCCGGCACGGGGACATGGCGCTCATCGACCAGAGCAAGCAGCAGATTTTTCCCCACACCATTTACGCCGTGGGCGTCAACGAGGAGATCTACATCAAGCAGATCGAGACGCTTCCCGGCCATCGGATGCTGCTCCGCAGCCTGAACAAGCGGTATGATCCCATCGAGGTGGACTTGCGCGGCGACATGGCGGAGTCCGTCCGCATCATCGGCAAAGTGATCTGGTGGTGCAGGGAAGTGTAGAGGGTCTCCGCGTTTCGTATGGAAGATATGAGGAAGGGACTTTCCGAAAGGGAGAGTCCCTTTTTTTGCGTCGTCATTCCTTCTTCAAAAACAAAAACGTACCGCCTTTTTCCTTGCGGGCACAAAAACGTATTCGGCCCTTGCTTGGTCGAACATTCAACATGGCGAAACGGCGGCCTTTTTCGCTCCGTCGGCATTGGCATCCTTCATGCTTTGCCCCTCTTGTCCAAGCCGTGGAACGCGGCGCAATCATGGAGGGAAACTATGGAACGGACAAAAAAGGACTGGTTGGGGCTGGCTGGCCTTGTCGCGGCGGGGAGCTTCCTGCTCGCGATGCCCGAAACGGCGGGGGCCGCCGAGGAAGCAGCGGCAGCCGCGCCCGCCGAGGTGGCGATGCTGCCGCAGAGCGCGGGCAACGTCGTTTGGACGATGATCGGGGCCATGCTCGTGATGTTCATGCAGCCGGGCTTCGCGCTGGTGGAGTGCGGCCTCACGAGGGCCAAGAACGCCGCCAACATCATCATGAAGAACTACGCGGACTTCATGATGGGCAGCATCCTTTATTTTCTGGTGGGCTTCGGCCTGATGTTCGGTTCGTCGGTGAGCGGGCTGTTCGGGTGGTCGATGTTCGGCATGTCCGGGGTCAACGCCACGGACGCCGCCGGTCAGTGGACGTGGACGTTCTGGTTCTTTCAGGCCATGTTCGCGGCGACCTCCGCGACCATCGTTTCCGGTTCCGTGGCGGAACGTACCGAATTCAAATCCTATTTGCTGGTAAGCGCGTGCGTGTCGGCGTTCGTCTACCCGGTGAGCGGGCACTGGATCTGGAGCGGCCTGTTCGGGGACGGCGGCGGCTGGCTGGGCGAGATGGGCTTCATCGACTTCGCCGGCTCCACGGCGGTGCATTCCGTGGGCGGCTGGATCGCGCTGGCGGGCGCCGTCGTGGTCGGCCCGCGCATCGGCAAGTACGCCAAGGACGGCACGGCCCGCGCCATTCCGGGCCACAACATCCCAATGGCGGGTCTGGGCGTGTTCATCCTGTGGTTCGCGTGGTTCGGGTTCAACTGCGGCTCGACGACCACGGCGGACGGCACGCTCGGCTACATCGCGGCGAACACCTGCCTTGCGGCCTGCGCCGGAGCCGTCGGCGCGATGCTGACCATCTGGATCAAGTACGGCAAGCCCGATCCGTCCATGACCTTCAACGGCGTGCTCGCCGGTCTGGTGGGCATCACGGCGGGGTGTTTCGAGGTGTCGCCCGGCGGCTCCATCATCATCGGGCTTCTGGCGGGGATCCTCGTGGTGTTCTCGGTATTGTTCATCGATCAGGTTCTGAAGATTGACGATCCGGTGGGCGCGGTTTCGGTGCACGGCGTATGCGGCGCGTTCGGGACGCTGATGGTGGGCTTCTTCGCGGCTCCCGGCTACGGCGAAGCCACGGGCATCTTCTACGGCGGCGGTTCCGGCCTGCTGGTGACGCAGCTTGTCGGGGTGCTGTCGGTCTTCGTGTGGGCGTTCGGCTGCGGATACATCCTGTTCAAGGTCGTCTCGCTGACCGTTGGGCTGCGGGTCAGCCCCGAAACGGAATTGAAGGGCCTTGACGTGACCGAGCACGGCGCGGACGCCTACAGCGGTTTTCAGGTTTTCTCGAACGAATAAGGAGCGCGCATCATGAAGATCGTCATTGCCTACATCAGGCCGGAAACGTTGCGGCAGGTCAAGCACGAGCTGTACGCGCGGCAGGTTTACAGCATGTCCGTCACCAACATCCTCGGCTCCGGTCGGCAGAAGGGGTACACGGAGATGTACCGCGGCGTCACCATGCAGGTCACGCTGCTCAAGAAGCTCCGGCTTGAAATCTGCATTGAGGACAAGCGCGTCTCCGAGGTCATGGAGGCCATCGTCAAGGGCGCGCGCACCGGACACGAGGGAGACGGCGTCATCTACGTCGTGGACGCCCTTCAGGGCATCCGCATCCGCACGGGCGAAAGTTTGTAGGAGTAGGAGGGGGAAGGCGGGAAAAGATTGGGGGAGGGGAAGGGGAAACTTTCT
>CAUHBW010000276.1 GCA_959604115.1 uncultured Bilophila sp.
CTGCACGAGCTGAGCGTAGTGATGGCGTCCATGTGGCGGCGGACGACGGCCATGTCGTCGGGATGGAGCAGAGAGATGAGATCGTGGACGCTCTGAAAGCGGCTCCTCGGATGGCCGAGCAGGGCCTCGGCGTTGGCGGAGACGGCAAAGCCGCCGTCCATGCCGCGTTCCCAGATCACGTCGGAAATCATGGGAGATGACCGGACGGAGGAGAGTTCGACGGTGGAGTCGCGGAATCCGCCCACGATGTAGCGGGGCGCGCCGTCGGCGTCGCACAGGCTCTGGGCGTACATTTCGATGGGGAGCCACTCGCCGTTCGCGCCGCCGGTGCGGATGCGGCGGGCGAAGGTCTTCTGGGCCCCCGAGCGGAGCGCGTCGAAGGCGTTTTCCAGTTCGTCGAGATCGTCCGGGTGGGTGAGATCGCGGATTTCGCTCCATGTCAGGCGGCGGTTGGCCACCGCGAAGCGGACGTCGCCGGAAAAGGTGAGTTCGGCGTTGCGGTCCGCTTCCTGTTCCCAGACGACCTCAAAGGCGGCGTCTCCGATGATTTTATAGAGATTCAGCGATGATGCGACCCTGTTCATCCCGGAATCGCCCGCCGAGAGGGCGTGTACGGATCCAGAATCCCCGCCCGAGAGAGGGGACGCGCACGCCAGCGGATTCCGAACTTGCGTTGTCATTGAGCATCCTTGCAGGTCTTGCGAACACCGTGAACGCCCGTAACGTACCATGCTCCCGCATAAAGCGCAAATACAGATCAGCCGTTATGGACAGGCCGTTCGTATTCCGTTTCCGTGTTTCCCGGGAGAAACGAGATGTTGTTGGAACCGTTTTTTCCTGCGCGCTCGGGCTGTTTCCTCCTGTTCGCCGTGTACGTTGATCATTTGGTATGGGTCCGGTAGAGTCCTGTCGTCACATCACTTCTCAACCGCCCACGACTTCTATCAACCATTTTTGAATGATTGTCAACCAAAAATGGTTTGTCCCGGCTGGAACGGTTCGTCGCCGGTTCCGGCGCGCGCCAGTGTTTCGGGGCTGGAATGTCCGGGCTTTGGACGCGTTTTCCTATGGAAACATTACAAGAACGGCTCAGGACCGTACGGGGAAGCATGACGCAAAGCGAGTTTGCCTCGCGGTTGCGAACCCCGCTCACGACCTTGGGACGGTACGAGCGGGGAACGAATCTTCCTGATTTGGAATTCGTCATCAATCTGTGCACCATTTTTGGAGTATCTCCGGAATGGCTGCTGTTCGGGCGCGGGGACTTGCGGTCGAGCGCGCCCGACGCGTCGCCCCCTCCGCAGGGCGGCGGGCTGTGCCGCCAGTGCGTGCTGCTGGAACGGGAGTTGCGGGCGGAACGGGCCGAACGCCGCGAGGTGTTTGCCGAAAACCGGATTCTCAACGCCGAGAATCGCAGACTGTTGCAGGAAAACGGGCGGCTTCGCGAGGAGCTCGCCCTTCTTCGTATCAACGGGAAAAGCGGGCTTTAGCGGGCGGCCTCCGGGCGAGGGCGCGTGCGGGCCGCCCGGACGCCCGGCTCTTTTTCCGTGGGCTTCGTCCCGCCCGGCGGAGCCTGCCGCGCCTCTCTGGCGGCGCGCTCCGAAAAACGGAGCCGCGCCCCGCCGACCGGAGAGGGGATGCGTCCGACAAGAGGGGACGGAGATCGAGAGGAAGGAGCCGCCCGTTCTTCGGAATGGGGTTCCTTCTTTTTCGTCCGCCTCCCTTAACGTTTTCTTCACGCCGCGGATCGGAATATGGCCTCACGAAAGAAACACCAACCGTACAAGGAGAAAAACTATGCGTTTCATCATGGCGTTGCTGCTTTCTTTGGCTCTGGCGGTTCCGGCTTTCGCGGGGTTCGACGGGCCGGGCGCGGGCGGGTTCAGCGGCCCCGGCCCGAAGGCGGTCACGCAGGCCGCGCAGGTGCTCGACGCCCGCGACGACACGCCCTGCACCCTCGAAGGCCGCATCCTCGAGAGGATCGGCGGCGACAAGTACACCTTTGAGGACGCCTCCGGCAAGGTGACCGTGGAGATCGACGACAAGGTGTTCCACGGCAACACCGTGACGCCCGAAACCCGCGTGAAGCTCGTGGGCGAGGTCGAGCGCAAGAAGCACGGACGCCCCAATCAGGTTGACGTGCGCTATCTGGAAATCGTGCGGTAGCGGTTCGCCGCCGGGCCGCGAACGGGCGGGGACGCGACCGGAAGGGCGTCCCCGCCCGCTTTTCTTTCCGTTCCCGCGCCGCTACACTGGGCCGGGAGGTGCTTATGGACGCAAGACCGATCCGCGCGCTGATCGTCGAGGACAATCAGGACATCACCGCCAACCTGTACGCCTTTCTTGAACCGCTCGGCTACGCGCTGGACTGCGCCGCCAACGGGAACGTGGGGCTGGAGCGCGCCGTGAAGGGCGCGTTCGACGTCATCGTGCTGGACATCATGCTGCCCGGCATGGACGGCCTCGCCGTGTGCCGTGCGCTGCGGGAACGCTACGCCGATCCCACGCCCATCCTCATGCTCACCGCCCGCGACACCGTGGCCGACCGCGTGGCGGGTCTGGACTGCGGCGCGGACGACTATCTGATCAAGCCGTTTTCGATGAAGGAGCTGGACGCCCGTTTGCGCGCGCTGGTGCGCCGGGCGCAGGGGCGGCAGACCCGCGCCGTGCTGCGCTGGGAGGACGTCGAACTCGACCCCGCCGCCCACACCGCCGCGCGGGCGGGCGTTCCCCTGCGCCTCGGGCCCACCGCCTTCGTCATTCTGGAGACGCTGTTGCGCGCCGCGCCGGGCGTCGTGCCGAGGGCCGAGCTGGAGCGGGAACTCTGGGGCGATGCGCCGCCCGACAGCGACGCGCTGCGCACTCACATCCACGAGCTGCGCCAGAAGCTGGACAAGCCCTTCGCCGTGCCCCTGCTCAAGACCGTGCCCCACGTCGGCTACGGGCTGGCGTCCCATGCCTAGCCTCGTTACGGAAGGGCTGCGGCGGGCCGCTCGTTTGGGGGTCCGGCTGGCGGGGGCCGCGTTCCGGTTCGGAAGCCGGGCTATCGGGCGGCTGCGGGGCCGGGCGGAAGGGTCTTTGCGGCGGCGCATCGCCGGGGCCTTCCTGCTGCTCGCGCTGGCGAGCGGGGCGGCGTTCAGTCTGAGCGCGACCCTCGCCTACGACTATACGATCACCCACGTCATCCGCTGGCACATGGACCCCATCATGCGGCTGCTCATCGACGCCGAGGAGAACCGCCCGGAAAGCGTCAGGGCGTTGGCCAAGACGCTGCGGGTGAAGTGGTACGCGGGCGACGCCATCCCCGACGATCTGCGTCCCGAAAGCCGGGGCCGGGAGCTGGTCCGCATCGAGCGCGACCGCTACGCCATGACCTGCCGCACCAAGGAGGGCCGGGAGTACGCCGTGGTCGGCAAGGTCAAGGATCTGGACGATCTTGAGGAAGCCATGCGGGACGTCGCGCTGGCCTGCGTGCTCGGGAGCCTCTTGGCGGCGGGGCTGCTGGCCCTCTGGCTCGGGCGGCGGCTGATCACCCCGCTGGTGGAGCTGGCGAGCAAGGTCAAGGCGGGCGAACCGCTGGACGACGCCCCGCTGTGTGCGCGCAAGGACGAGGTGGGCGCGCTGGCCCGCGCCTTCGCCGGACGCGAGCGGGAGCTGCGGGCGTTCCTCAACCGCGAGCAATTGTTCACCGGCGACGTGAGCCACGAGCTGCGCACGCCGCTCACCGTGTTGCGGGGCGGCGCGGAAATCCTCGAAAGCCGTCTGGAGGACAGACCGGACCTGCTGCCGGTGGTGGAGCGGATGCAGCGCACCCTCGCCGCCATGACCGCGACCGTGAGCGCGCTGCTGTTGCTGGCCCGCGCGCCGGAGCGGCTGGAATGCCGCCCGTTCGACCTTGCGGCGACGGCCCGGCGGGAAGGCGACATGGCGCGGGAACTCCTGCGCGGGCGGCCCATCGCGTTCGACGAACGCCTTCCCGACGTCCTTATGGCGGAAGGCAACCCCGAGGTCGCCGCCCTCGTCCTGCACAACCTGCTCGACAACGCCTGCCGGTACACGGAGGAAGGGCGCATCGAGCTGACCCTCGACGCGGACGGCCTCGTGCTGACGGACACCGCGCCCTCCATCGACCCGGAGGTGCGCGCCCGGATGTTCGAGCGCGGCACGCGCGGCGCGAGCCGGACGCCGGGCAGCGGACTGGGGCTGTCCCTCGTGCAGCGCGGCTGCGAACGGCTCGGCTGGCGCGTCTCCCACGAGCCGTGGGAAGGCGGCAACCGCTTCCGCGTCCGGTTCACGGCGTAGCGGGGGAGGCGACCCGGAAAGGACGGCGTTTTCCCGGCGGCGGGCGATCCGCGGCCCGCGTTCCCCAGAGACGGCCTGCCCGTCACGCCGGAAAAGCGACCCGGCCCGCAGCCTCGAAACGCGAACCGGGCTGTTCCTGAAGAACCGGGCCTTCGTTCCCTCTCCTGAATAAGAAAGACCGCACAGCCCCGGACTCCCTCCCCCTTCCCCAAATTTCCCGCCTCTTCCCCAATCATTCTTCTTCCTCTACACTCTTGGCATGAAATACGAAACGATACTGTTTGATCTGGACGGGACGCTGACGGACTCGGAGCCGGGGATCGTCAATTCGGTGAAGTATGCGCTGCGGAGCTTCGGGATGGAGGCGGACGCGGCGACGCTGCGGTCGTTCATCGGGCCGCCGCTGTACGACTCGTTCCGGGGGACGATGGGCATGGACGACGCGGACGCGAAGCGGGCGGTGGACACCTACCGTGTGTACTTCCGGGACCGGGGGATTTTTGAGAACGCGCCGTATCCGGGCGTTCCGGAGATGCTCGACGCACTGCGCGAGGCGGGCCGGACGCTGATCGTGGCGACCTCCAAGCCGGAAATCTTCGCGCGGCGGATCGCGGATCACTTCGGGCTGTCGCGGTCGCTGACGGCGGTGTACGGCGCGGACATGGAAGGCAGACGGTCCGCCAAGATCGACGTTATCCGGTACGCGCTGGCCGAGCGGGACGTGAACCCGTCGGAGGCCGTGATGGTCGGGGACCGCAAGTACGACATCACCGGCGCACACGAAGCCGGGCTCGCGGATGTGGGCGTCCTCTACGGCTACGGTTCCCGCGAGGAACTGACGCGGGCCGGCGCCTCCCGACTGGCCGCCACCGTCGCGGAGCTTCAAAGCATCCTCTTGTAGTCCAAAGGGAAAAGAGCTTTGCCCGCGCGGGAAAGGCCATACCGCCCCGCAATCTTCACCTGCGCGAAAATCCCCGAACAGGGAACCGGTAAGGCCGAACGGCTTTGGAGGAGCAGGGGAAGCGTACCTTTTTGCCGCCCAAGCGCATCGGGAGAAACGCCTTCGCTTTTCCTCCATGAGAAAGAACGTCCCGCCCCGTTTTCCGCCCGAGTGAACCCTCTCCGAACAGGGATTCGATAAGGTCGAAAGTCTTTGAAGGAGGAGGGGGAGGTTCGGAGGGGGAGGGGGAAACT
>CAUHBW010000277.1 GCA_959604115.1 uncultured Bilophila sp.
TTTCTCTGGAGCCAGCACGCGGATTTGAACCGTGGACCTACTGATTACGAATCAGTTGCTCTACCAGCTGAGCTATGCTGGCGATTGACGGTACGTCAATACAGGGGGAATCAATAGCTTGTTCCCCCTTCAAAGTCAAGCGTTTTTGAAGCGTACGGCGGAAAAAGCCGTTTCTTCCGGACGAAGGGGGGAAGGCGGTTGCGGGAACGGGATCTCGGGGCTTGATTCTCTTCCTGCCTGTCCGTATCCTGTGCCCGTTTTTCCAAGTTGTTTGAACCCTGTACCCTTTTTATGGGAAGCCACCATGTCCGACATTTCTCTTCTGGAGCAGGCGATTTCCTTTGTCCTGCATATCGACCAGCACCTGTTCGCGCTCGTCGCCGAATACGGGGCCATGTTGTATCTTTTTCTGTTTATCGTGGTCTTTTGCGAAACCGGCCTTGTGGTCACGCCGTTTTTGCCCGGCGATTCGCTGTTGTTCGCGGCGGGAACCGTGGCCGGAGCGGGGCACCTCAGTTATCCCGTGTGCATGCTGGTCCTGCTGGGGGCGGCGGTGCTCGGGGACGCGGTGAACTACGAAATCGGGCGGCATGTCGGTCCAAGCATTTTCAATCGGGAGACGCGCTTTCTGAACAAGCAGCATCTGCTCAAGGCCCATGCCTTTTATGAAAAGCACGGCGGCAAGGCCATCATTCTGGCCCGGTTCATCCCCATTGTGCGGACGTTCGCGCCGTTCGTGGCGGGCATCGCGCTCATGTCGCCGGTCAAGTTCCTGTCCTTCAACATCACCGGAGCGATCCTCTGGGTGGCCGGTCTGGTGTCCGCCGGATATTTCCTCGGCAACATCCCGGTCGTGAAGAATAATTTCAGCATCGTCATCTACGGCATCATCGTCGTGTCCGTGCTCCCCGTCGTCATCGAGTTCATCCGGGCGAAGATGAGGAAGTAGCGGAATTGGAGGGGGGAAGGGGAAACTTTCTGGAGAAAGTTTCCCCTTCCCCCCTCCAAACCTCCCCCTTTCCTCTTCAAAGACTTTTGCAAACGGGACGGATGTTGGTTGCGGCGGCACGGCTGGCGTCGGCTTGGCGGAAGTTTCCCGGTGGCGCGTTCTTGGTGTCTTGAGAGTTTTCTTATAAGGACATTGCGGCGTTTTTTCAGGTAACGGGGAAAAGGGGACTTCCGACATCGACGGGACGCCCGCAAAAGGAAACGGTTCCGTGTCCGGTGAAAGCCTGGATGCGGAACCGTTTTTTGGGGTGAGTTGGCCTTGCGGGCGTCGAGAGCAACGCGGCTCGCTCCCTTGGCGGGTGGAAGCATTGCCTTTACTGGATGAACTTCAGCGAAGCGCAGGCCTTCTCGGTTTGTGCTTCAAACTTCGCGGCGTCTTTTTCGAGGAACATGGCGCTGACCGTAGCGCCCTTTCCGCCGTTGGGGTAGTGGCGCGTGATGCTGACGAGTTCGGGGCGGTTGCCCTGCGCGGGGATGGTCATTTGCACGGCAAGGGCGCTGAGGCCGTTGCTTTCAGCTTTGCCGCAGGTGGTTTCGACCTTGCCGAGCCGCTGCGCCGTATTGCCGACGAACTGCTTGCACAGCCCGTCGATCTGGGCGGCGTCCATTTTGGCGAAGGCGGCCTGCGTGGTCGGATCGGAATTCTTGAGGACGGTCAGCTTGGGAAAGCCCTGATCCGGCCCCTGTGCGAGCAGAATGATGTCGGGATTGCCTTGTGTGACCTCCACCATGACGGCCTTGGGGAGCACCTGCCAGTTGTCGGGGATCTCAATGGAGACGTTGTCGACTTTCTGGGTGACGTCGGCGGCCTGCGCCTGGGCGCAGAGCCCGAGCGACAACAGCCCGGCAAGAACGAGAGAGTAAACGGAACGCATGTTTTTCCTCCTCTAATAGCGTGTGATACCAATAGATTGCCTTTAAGGGCCTACGCGGGGGCCTGTGAGTTGTCAACGGCGTTAGCGGGGAGGAAGGGAGGCGTCGAATAAAAAAATACCGGCATGGACAGTCCGGCCTGGGGAGCTTATAGAATGCTATGGAGGTATGACCATGAACGAAAACCGTAACGTATTCGCTGTCGATGAAAACGCCTGTCCTCCGCTGGACGGGCCGGAACTGTTCGAGACGCTGGCGATGGGCGCGGGGAGCATCCGCGTGGAGCGCATCGTGTCCAACGGTCAGGTGACGCCCGAGGGCGAATGGTATGATCAGGATCTGGACGAGTGGGTCGTGGTGCTCGAAGGGGAAGCCCGTCTGCGCTACATGAACGGCGATGAAGTCGGGCTGAAGCGCGGAGACACGCTGTTCCTGCCCAAACACAGGAGGCACCGCGTGGTCTACACCAGCGCGCCGTGCATCTGGCTGGCCGTTCATGCGGATTCGCTGGCCCCGAAACCGGCGTTGTCCGTGGCCTGAACCGTTCCGTCAACGCGCGGCAGGGGAATTCTTCGCTGGAAGGATTCCTTTTTTTGCGCCGTACGTACGGCACGAAAAAAGGGTTTGCCGTAAAGCAAACCCTTGAATCCTCAGTGGTCGGGATGGCGCGATTTGAACGCGCGGTCTCTGCGTCCCGAACGCAGCGCTCTACCAGACTGAGCCACATCCCGTGAAGAAGCCCTTCTTAGCCCGAACCGGAACGGATGACAAGCGTTTTTTTGCCCTTTCCGCGAAAAAGGTGGGGCCATAAGATGATAAGACATGTTAAAACATATGGTTATCATAAAAAACGTCCGTGGGGATTTTCTTGACCCTTTGACCCGCCTCATGTAGAGGTTGCGTGAAAGAGAAGGTCTGGAGACTGTCTTCGGAAGTGTCGGGACAGGTGCCCCGGATGCGCCGGACAGGGACCTTTTCGCAACAGTCTGCAACAGGGGCGGATCGATCGGGGCATTCGGAACGGCGTTTCACGGCGTCGTTTTCGGAGGGCGTCGGCCGCCGAAGAGAGAACGGAGGCAGTCGGAAAGCATGACCGGACAGGACAATATCATCGAATTGAGGGGCGTGGACAAATCTTTCGAGGACACTCGCGCGCTTGGCGGCATCGACTTGAGCATCAGCAACGGCGAGTTTCTGACCCTCCTTGGACCTTCCGGTTGCGGCAAGACGACCATTCTCAGAATCCTTTCGGGCTTCGAGACCCCGGATGCCGGGGAAGTGTTCATCGGCGGCCAGCGGATGAACGACGTTCCGCCCGAGCGCCGTCAGGTCAATACCGTCTTCCAGAACTACGCGCTGTTCCCGCACATGAGCGTGCGCGACAACGTGGCCTTCGGGCTCAGGATGCAGTCCTGTCCCAAGGGCGAAATCGACGGACGGGTCATGGAAGCCCTGCGGATGGTGCATCTGGAACAGTATGCGGACCGCCGCCCGCACCAGCTTTCCGGCGGCCAGCAGCAGCGCGTCGCCATCGCCCGCGCCGTGGTCAACAAGCCGTTGGTGCTGCTCCTCGACGAGCCGTTCAGCGCGCTCGACTACAAGCTCCGCCGGGCCATGCAGCTCGAAATCAAGCGTCTCCAGCGTCGTCTCGGCATCACCTTCGTGTTCGTAACCCACGATCAGGAAGAGGCGTTCGCCATGTCCGACCGCGTGGTGGTCATGAATCAGGGCCGCATCGAACAGACCGGCACTCCGCAGGAAATCTACGAGGAGCCCGCCAACCTGTACGTGGCCCGCTTCGTGGGCGAGATCAACATCCTGCCCGCCAAAATCATGTCCGTGCCCGCCGACGGCATATACATCGCGGACATCAGCGGGCGGCGGTTCACCCTGCGCACCACGCGGACGTTCGCGGCGGGCGACCGGGTCAACGTGCTGCTCCGTCCCGAGGACATCCGGGTCTACGCCCACGACGACGAACAGCCCGAGGGGCCGTATCTGACCGGACGCATCGAGGAAACCGTCTACAAGGGCGCGACCGTGGACATTTCCATCGCCCTCGACAACGGCGAAACCCTTTCCGTCGCCGAGTTCTTCAACGAGGACGACGCGGAAATCAGCTACAACCGGGGCGAGCGCGTTGCCGTGACCTGGGTGGACGGCTGGGAAGTGGTGTTGCCGTATGAAGCAGACTAGAGCCTTTTTCAACCGTTTTTCCATCGGCGTCACCGCGCTGTGGCTGTGCCTGTTCGCCCTGCTGCCGAACATCGGCCTGCTGGTGGTGACCGTGCTGACGCGCGGGGAACAGGATTTCGTGCTCCCGCAGTTCACGCTGGACAACTACCTGCGCCTCTTGGACCCCACCTTCCTGAAAATCCTCTGGGAATCGCTGTGGCTGGCCTTCTTGAGCACGCTGGCCTGTCTGCTCGTGGGCTATCCGTTCGCCTACCGCATCGCGCGGGCGAGCGCGAAATGGAAGCCGTGGCTGCTTCTGCTGGTCATCATTCCGTTCTGGACCAATTCGCTCATCCGCACCTACGCGCTTATTCTGATCCTCAAGGCCAACGGCCTGATCAGCGCGCTGCTGGTCTGGCTCGGGATCACGGACAGGCCGATCTCGCTCATGTACGGCGAGTTCGCGGTGTTCATGGGCATCCTGTACACGTTCCTGCCGTTCATGGTGCTGCCGCTGTACGCCTCCATCGAGAAGCTGGACAGCCGTCTTCTGGACGCGGCGCGCGATCTCGGGGCCAGCGGGTTCCAGTCGTTCTGGCACGTGACCCTGCCGCTGACCCTGCCGGGCATCATCGCGGGCTCGATGCTGGTGTTTCTGCCGTCGCTCGGGGCGTTCTACATCCCCGAAATCCTCGGCGGGGCCAAGAGCATGCTCATCGGGAACTTCATCAAGAACCAGTTCATGGTGGCCCGCGACTGGCCGCTGGGCGCGGCGGCCAGCACCATTCTGACCCTGCTGCTGGCCCTGCTCATCATAGTGTACCGGATCGCCAACAGGAAGGTGGCCCGCGACCGTACGGACGAGGTGGCGTAACATGATGCGGAAACTCGGCAATCTGTGGCTCTGGCTCGTCTATGCGTTCCTGTTCCTGCCCATTTTCGTGGTGATCGTCTATTCCTTCAACGCCGGGAAATACACGTCGGCGTGGAAGGGCTTCACGCTCAAGTGGTACGGTCAGCTTTTCGGCAACGCCGCGCTCATCGACGCGGTGGTGAATACGCTTTCGGTGGCCGCGCTGGCGGCCTCGCTGGCGACGCTGCTCGGGGTGCTCGCGGCCCTGTGCCTCAAGCGGACGGATTTTCCCGGACGCCAGCTCCTGCACGCCTCCCTGTACGTCCTCACGGTGTCGCCGGAGATGGTCATGGGCATTTCGCTGCTGATTTTCTTCATCAGCGTGAAGCTGCCGCTCGGGTTCGTGTCCATGCTCGTCGCGCACACCACGCTTGGGCTGCCCTTCGTGGCCCTGACCGTGCTGGCGCGGCTGGCGGAGTTCGACGAGCATCTGGTGGAGGCGGCGCGCGACCTCGGCGCGACCGAGGCGCAGGCGTTCCGCTACGTGATCCTGCCGGTGATCATGCCCGCCGTGGTCGCGGGGTG
>CAUHBW010000278.1 GCA_959604115.1 uncultured Bilophila sp.
GGGGGGGGGGGGCGCCGGGCCCCCCCCCCCCCCCCGCGTAGGGGCCACCCCGGGGGGCCGACCCCCCCGCCCCCGCCGGAGGCGTTCCTCCCAAGGAGTACCCATGTTCAAGTTCAAGGCATCGGACCTGCCGGAAATGCTGACGCGCTGGTCGGCGCGCTATTCGGTCTTCGTGCCGAGCGGCACGCCGGACAACGCGCAGATGCGGATATGGTCGCGCCGCGCCCGGAAAGAGGTCCGGTTCATGGAGCCGGACGAATACACCAACCTGACCGTCGCGCCCAAGGGCTTCGTGTTCGGCGAACGCGAGGAACTGTTCCGCTGGGAAGGCAACGAAAAGACCTGCACCGCCATCAGCGCGCCCTCCTCGTCCTCGCTGCTGGAGGAGGACAAGATCCTGTTCGGCCTGCGGCCCTGCGACACCTACGGGCTGGCCTACATGGACCGCTTCTTCCTCGGCGAGCACCACGACATCAATTACCACCTGCGCCGCCAGCACGTGTTCATCGTCGCCGTGAACTGCCTCACCGCCGGGCCGGAATGCTACTGCGCCTCGATGGGCACGGGCCCCTTCGCGGAAATCACCGCGCACACCGAGTACGGGATGCAGGCGGGCAAGGGCTATGACCTGCTGCTGACCCCGGATTACGGACCGGACCACAGGCAAGGCGAAAAGCGCGAAAACGACTGGTACTGGATCGAAGCCGGATCGGACCGGGGCAAGGCGCTGCTGTCGCACGTCGCGCCGTTCCTGTACCGCGACCTCGAATTCACGGGCCGCAGACGCAAAAAGGCGCTTCAGGAAGAGGCGCTGAAAACCTTCCGCCGCACGCTGGACGCCGCCACGATCCGGCAGGTGCTCACCGCGCACTTCAACGACGCGGAATGGGACGCCGTCGCGTCAAGCTGCATCGGCTGCACCGGCTGTACGCGCGTCTGCCCCACCTGCACCTGCTTCACCACCGAGGAGGAACGGGATACGCCCCACTCCGGCACCCGCATCCGGGTGTGGGACTCCTGCCAGTCCCTGTCGTTCACCCGGAACGCCGAGTTCCATAATCCGCGCTCAAAGACGTCGGCGGTGCGCTACCGCATCTACGACAAGCTGCGGTACATCGAGGAACGCTTCGGCATGAAGGGCTGTACCGGGTGCGGACGCTGCTCGACGATCTGCCCGGCCTCCATCGACATGGTGGACATCGTGGCGAAGCTCAAGGAACGGACGCCGAAGGACGTGCTCGAAGCGCCCGCCCCGTCGCCCAACGTGCATTACGAACGCGAGGAACGGCTGTTCGATCCCCAGCCCTATACGCCGCTGGTGGCGGAGATCATCGACATCTTCGAGGAGGCCAAAGGCATCAAGCGGTTCACGGTCCGCTACCGGGACCGGCCCAATCAGGGCCGCCCCGCCCTGCGCGGACAGTTTTTCATGCTCACCGTGTTCGGCGCGGGCGAAATCGCCATTTCCGTGCCCTTCAGCGATCGGGTGAAGGACGCCTTCACCTTCTACGTCAAGAAGGTCGGAAAGGTGACGAGCGCCATGCACAAGCTGAAGGTCGGGGACATGATGGGCCTGCGGGGGCCGTTCGGCGTGCCCCTGCCCTACGAGACGCTCAAGGGCCGGGATCTGCTGGTGGTCGGGTCGGGCGTGGGCCACGCCCCCGTGCGCGCCACGCTGGTCCGGGCCATCGAGAACAAGCCGGACTTCGGGCGCATCGCGATCATGGCGAGCGCCTCGACCTACGAGGGCCTGCTGCTCAAGGACGACCTGCGCGAATGGGCGAAGGTTCCCGGCGTCGAGGTGCACTATTCGCTGTCGAAGCCGACCGATCAGGTGGACGCGCACATCGGGTACATCAACGATCTCCTGCCCGGCCTCGGCCTCGACTGGAAAAACACCTCGGCGATCATCTGCGCCTCGGCCCGCCGCATCAAGGCCGTGGCCCGCGACCTCATGCGGCTCGGCATGAAGCCGTCGGACATCTACACGGCCCTCGAAACGAACATGCACTGCGGCATCGGCAAATGCGGGCACTGCAAGGTCGGCAGCCATTACATGTGCGTGGACGGCCCCGTCTTCACCTACGAGGAAATGCTCCAGCTCCCGCCGGAGTTTTAACGATTGGAGGGGGAAACCCTTTCTGGAGAAAGGGTTTCCCCCTCCAACCCTCCCCCATCACTCCCCAAGACGTTCGACCTTATCGAATCCTTCCCGCAGGCGTTTCCGTTTTGCCGGAAGCCGGAGATGAGGGCTAAAGAACCTTCCTCAAAAAAGTTTATAAAATGAGTATGTTTTATTGATGGAAATATTTTTTCTCCGTGAAGCCTCTTTTTTTCGCAAAAGCCGCAAAAAAACGCTTGACGGAACCGTCCCGTCCGACTATACCTCTTTCTCGTGATGCGGCTGTAGCTCAGCTGGATAGAGCAACAGGCTACGAACCTGTAGGCCAGGAGTTCGAATCTCTTCAGCCGCACCAGAAATTTGAAGCCCTTGTGGAGCAATCCATAAGGGCTTTTTCTGTTTCCGCCTTTCCTCTCCCCGGGATGTGGTCCCGCTTTTGTGATCCTGATCACAGCCCCACCGCTCCGATGGATCTAAGCCTGTCTCCTCACCCTTTTTCCACACGGAGGAGTCTCATGCGCCAGAGTCAGTGGGAGTGCAACGATCCCGAATTTTTCCGGCAGATTTTTTCTCAGGCCGAAGTCCTGTTCCTGTCCATCGCCACGGAAGATTGTCCCTATGCCGTCCCGGTCAACTTCGTATACCTTGACGGCAAGCTCTATTTCCATTCGTCCCCCAAGGGCACGAAAATGGAACTGATCGCCCGCGACGGCCGGGTCGGGTTCAGCGTCGCCGCCGACGTGGAAATCGTCCGTAAAAAATCCACCACGTACTACAAGTCCGTCTGCGGCACGGGCCGGGCCTCCATCGTCGAGGACCTCGCCGAGAAGGGCAAGGCGCTGGACGCCATCGCGGAACGCTACGGCGCGTCCTGTCCCCGTCCCACCCCGGAGGCCGCCCTCCGTAACGTGGGCATCGTCCGCATCGACATCGCCGCCATGACCGGCAAGAACCGTCCGCCTCATCAGGACTAGGTTTTTCCGTTCATTGGAACGAACAAAGGCCCGCCTCTTCGCGAGACGGGCCTTTCTTTTCGAGAACGGATTGCCGACCTTGCGGCACCGGAGCGCGCGGCGGTCCGGCGTTATTCGGCCGCCTTCTTCAAGTAGGCGTCGGTCACGAACTTCAGGCGGTTGTCCCCGCCGTGGAAATGCGCGAGCCGCTTGAGCCATTCCATAAGATTGCCCTGCGGCCCGAACATGGCGAGCTGCTCCTTGAGCGTGTACACCGGATGCTTGTCCAGTTCCCACGCCGCCGCCTGAGCGGAAAGCTCCTGTCCCGTCCATTCATGGTAGAACCGCTGATAGTCCTTGATCAACGCCTCGCGCGGGGCGTTCCGCAGCGCGTCGATGCCCCGGAAATACATCTTGAGGAAGGCGACGACCTGTTCGGGATGCTGCGCGGCGAACGTCTGATTCGCCACCAGCAGGATCGGCTGGCTCGCGCCGCACTGGCTGGACATGGCTACCGGCTTGAAGCCCCGTTCCTCCGCCTCATGCGTGAACGGCGCCCAGAACGCAATCAGGTCGCCCTCGCCCTTCGCGAAGGCGTCCAGTCCGGTCTTGGGGTTCACGTCGCGGAGCGTGACGTCCCGGACGGACAGCCCGAGTCCGTGCAGCCACTGCGCCACGGTATAGAACGCGGACGATCCGACCGGGCACAGAATGGTCTTGCCCCTCACGGAATCCGGCGTCCCGGCCATATCCGGAAACGTGGGATTGAACCCCGCCTTGGCGAGCACAGGGCTGTCGGCTCGGGCGTAGATCCCCGTGGAGAAGGATTCGTCGTTCCCCACGCCGATAATCTCGATGCGGCTTTCCAGCACCGCCGCCAGAGCGGGCAGCGCGCCGCACGCGCCGAGGCTCCATTTGCTCCCGTTGATGCCCGCGATCAGTTCGCGGCCGGAGCCGTACCGCTCCATTTCAAGGGCAAACCCCGCCTCCTTGTCCCATCCCTTTTCCTTGCCGTACCACGCGGCGAAGGCTTCGTGCTCGGCAAGCCACGCCGTTTTCAGAGGTACGGGCTCCTGCGCCGCGCACGGAGCGAACAGGCCGAGGACGAAGACGGCAAGGGCCGCCAGACCACTGTGCATTGCCGTTTTGAACATATTCCAACCTCCTGAAAGAATAAATAAATTATATATGCATAATTGATGCCGGACCCGTTGTTCCGCTTCATTCCCCGGCACGGTGTTTGCTTGTCGGAATGCGACACCGGCCGCCTCGCGGTCCGCACACAGGAGGAACGCTTATGACTCTCGGCTTTATCGGCGTGGGAACAATGGGAGGGCCGTTGGCCCGCAATCTCATCCGGGCGGGCAAGACCGTTCTGGTCTACAACCGCACCCCGCACAAAATCGACGCCGTGCTCGCGGCTGGAACCACGGGCCGCAGGGCCGCCGCCTTCGCGAACTTCGCCGTCTGCGACGTGGTGTTCACCTGTCTGGCCCTGCCGGAACACGTCACTCAGGCCATGCTCGGCCCGGACGGCGTCTACGCATTCCTGCGGCCCGGCTCCATTCACGTCGAACTGAGCACCATCGATCCCGCCACGGCGCACGCCCTTGCCGACGCCGCAGGGCAACGCGGCGTGGCCTACGTCCAATGCACGCTCGGCAAAACGCCCGCGCACGCCGAAAGGGCCGAGGAGCCGTTGTTCATCGGCGGCGATCCTCAGGCCGTCGAGCGGGTGTCCCCGCTCTTCCCGCTCATCGGGGTTCCCAACTTCGTGGGCACGATAGACGCGGCCTGCGCGGTCAAGCTCATCAGCAACCTCATCGGCATGGCGAACCTCGCCGTGCTCGCCGAAGGTCTGCGGCTCGGCGAAGCGGCGGGCCTCTCTCCCGCCGATCTGCTGCCGCTGCTCGCGGACACGGGTGCGCGCAGTTTCCAGATGGACGTGCGCGGGCCTTGGATGGCGGCGTCCGACTACGCGCCCCGTTTCGCCCTCAATCTCGCCCTCAAGGACGTACGGCTCGGCTGCGAAATGGCCCGAAGCTGGGGCCTCTCGCCCCAGCTCATGGAGGCCGCCCTCGCCATCTTCCGCCGGGCCGCCGCCGGTGGTCACGGGGTCGAAGACTGCGCCGCCGTGTACGAGGAGGCATGCCTCCGGCGGCAAGGGGCTACCGCCCCTTGACCCTGTCTGAGGGGCGAGCCGCCCCCCAGACCCCGGCACAACGCCGAGAAACGAAACGGTTCCCAACCGGCGCAGGCCGGTTGGGAACCGTTTCGTTTCTCGGCGTCCGGGCGCCGTCAGAAGTACCCCGTTTCAGCGAGGGGGA
>CAUHBW010000279.1 GCA_959604115.1 uncultured Bilophila sp.
CTCCCCAAACCCCACCCCTTCCTCTTCAAAGACTTTTGACCTTATCGAATCCCTGTTCGCGGGTGTCCCGGGCATGTGGGACGGGACGGTAAGGAAGAGGTGGGAGGCGTGAGCTTTTCTTTTGTCGTATGGCTGACCTCTTGTCAAAGGGGGAAGCTATCCGCTATCCTGTTCGTTCCCTTGAACATCAACCCGGAGCGGTGTTATGAAAATCGTTGTTCTTGACGGCTATACCCTGAATCCCGGCGACAATCCGTGGGATCCGCTGGCGGCGCTCGGCGATCTGACGGTATACGACCGCACCGCGCCGGAGCTGGTGCTTGAGCGGAGCCGGGGCGCGGAGGTGCTGATTACCAACAAGGTGCGTCTCGACGCGGCGACGCTGGCGGCGTTGCCCGACCTGCGCTGCATCGGCGTCATCGCCACCGGCTACGACGTGGTGGACATCGTCGCGGCGGGCGAACGGGGCATCCCGGTCATGAACGTGGTCAACTACGGCACGGAAGCCGTGGCCCAGCACGCCTTCGCGCTGCTTCTGGAACTGTGCCGCCGTACGGCTCTGCACGACGCGGGCATTCGTTCCGGGCGTTGGGCCGTCGGGCCGGACTGGTGTTTCTGGGATGCGCCGCAGATCGAACTTTCGGGCAAGACAATGGGGATATTGGGCTTCGGGACCATCGGACGCCGCGTCGCGGAACTGGCGCATGCCTTCGGGATGAAGGTGATCGCCGCCTCCGCCCGCAAGTCCGCCGCCGATTTGCGGGCCTCCGCCGCGCCGGTCGCCTTTCCCGTGGAGTTCGTGGAACTGGATGAACTGTTCCGCGCGTCGGACGTGCTGTCCCTGCACTGTCCGCTGACGGACCGGACCCGCGGCATCGTCAACGCCGCGAACATCGCCCTCATGAAGGACGGAGCCATGCTCCTGAACCTCGCGCGCGGGCCGCTGCTCGACGAGACCGCCGTCGCCGCCGCGCTGGCGTCCGGCAAGCTCGCCGGGCTCGGCGCGGACGTGGTGTCCGTGGAACCCATCACGGCGGACAATCCGTTGCTGACCAGCCCCAATACGCTGTTGACGCCGCACATCGCATGGGCGACCCTTACCGCCCGGCAGAACATCACCCGCATCATTGCCGAAAACATCGCCGGGTGGATGGCGGACAAGCCCAAGAGCGTCGTCAACGCGGCATATCTGAAAGGCTGACGTATCTTCCGGGGAGAAGCTCCCCCGACACTGTAGCCGATCCCGAGTGGTTCGGGAGGAAAGGCATGCGGGAAAGCAAATACGATGATGCGGCGTTTTTCGAGAAGTACAGCCGGATGCCGCGCTCCCGGGAAGGGCTGGCGGCCGCCGGGGAATGGCACGCGCTGCGAGAGATGCTCCCGGATTTCACGGACAAGCGCGTGCTTGATCTGGGGTGCGGCTTCGGCTGGCACTGCCGGTATGCCGTCGAGCGGGGAGCCGCGTCCGTGGTGGGCGTGGACCTTTCCGAGCGGATGCTCGAAGAGGCGCGCGTCCGGACGGATTCGTCCCGCATCCGCTACCTGCGCATGCCCATTGAGGACATCGACTTCCCGGACAACTCGTTCGACGTGGTGATCAGTTCGCTGGCCTTCCACTACGTCGAATCGTTCGCCGGGCTGTGCGCCAAGGTGAACCGGTGCCTCGTCGGCGGCGGGAGTTTCGTATTCTCCGTAGAGCACCCGGTGTTCACGGCGCAGGGTTCGCAGGACTGGCAGTACGACGCGCAGGGAAAGCCCCTGCACTGGCCCGTGGACCGGTATTTTTCCGAGGGCGTCCGCAAGTCTGTCTTCCTCGGAGAAACGGTCACGAAGTACCACAAGACCCTCACCACCTACGTCAACGGACTGCTGCAACACGGCTTCGAGCTGCTCGAACTCGTGGAGCCGCAGCCCGACCCGCATCTGCTGGAAACCTGTCAGGACATCATGCGCGACGAACTGCGCCGCCCCATGATGCTGCTCGTGTCGGCCCGCAAGCGTTGAGCCACTTCATCGACGAACGAGGCGATCCCGTAGGATCGCCTCGTTTTTTTCGGCGGACGTACCGCAAAAAAAGACGGGAGGGAATCCGAGGATTCCCTCCCGGTCCTGCGTTCAGGGCGATGCGTTTCCTTACGGTTCTCCGGTAGTGCTGTTCGCATCCCCGAGCTTACAGCCAGCTCGGCTTCTTGCCGGATTCCGGCACCACGGCGTCGCTCATGGTGAAGCCTTCAAGGCTGCCCGCCTTGGTCTGGATGCAGATGAAGCGCATGGCGCAGTCGTCCGCCGCGCGCAGGCAGCGGTCGCCCTGCGGATCGATGCGGAAGCAGTCCCCTTCCTTCAGCGGCAGTTCTTCCCCGTCTATGAACAGCATGCCCTTGCCTTCAAGGATGAGGTACGTTTCCTCGTTCAGGGTGTGCCGATGGACGAACGGCACGCTCACCCCGGCGGGCAGGGTGTTGCAGGACACTTCCGCGCCCGTGAGGTTCAAAAGATCGTGCAGTTCGCTGCGGCCGCCCTTGGTATCGATGTGCGCCAACTTGTACTGTGCCATGATGGGTTCTCCTATTTTGTTTGATATCGAACTAATCGGCCCGAAAAACGGCCGCGTTCAGCCGTTCACGCACTTTGCCAGAAGCCGATCCAGCAAGGCCGCTTCCTCGGCGCTGAGCCTGTCGGTGATCAGGCGTTGCAGTCCTTCGGAAATGGCGGCGAAGGTCGGTTCGAGCGTTCTGCCCTTGTCCGTCAGGCGTACCAGCACTCCCCGCGAGTCCGCAGGGTCGGGCATGCGCCGCGCATAGCCGTTCCGCTCCAGCTTTTCCACCAGCGTGGTCACGGTGGACTTCGTCCGGTGGACCCGTCTGGCGAGATCGCTCATGTTGCAGCTTTCACAGGCCAGAAGCTGCGCCAGCACGTCGCCGTGGCTAGGGGCGATGCCGTCGAGCCCGGCCTTTTCCAGTTCCGCAAGGATAAAGCGATTGCCCGCCTCGCGCAGGCGGCTGGCATGGGAGAAAATTGCGCTGTACGTCATGGAAGCCTTTTTAGTTCGATATCGAACCATTGTCAAGCGCGGAAAGGCGACAGTGGAACATTCTGCCCGGATGATGCCGGTAGAATGAATCAATATGCCGAAATACATGGTTTATTTTTTTATGTGTAAAAAGAAAACCGCCTTTCCCGGATTCGGGGAAAGGCGGTATGCCGAGTCGGCAGCGGTGAACGTCCGTCGGACGTCAGGAAAAGGACTTCTGAATCGTACCTTCTTCCATTCCCTACTTTTGCGAAACGATCAGCCCGGTGAGGGTGAGGGCTGTGCCGACCACGGCGAGGGGGGTGATGGTTTCGTGGAGGATGATGACCGAGGACACGACGGTGATTACCGGAACGAGGTAGATGTAGACGGTGGTCTTGACCGCGCCGAGGATGCGGACGGCCCAGTTCCAGGTGACGAAGCAGAGCGCGGAGGCTCCGAAGCCGAGATAGAGGAGGTTCAGGGTGTTGGTCGGGGAGGAGAAACGTTCCAGACCCCACCGGCAGTCGAAGAGGAACAGCGCCGGGACCATGAACAGCAGGCCGTAGAAGAACACCCGGCGGGTGCACAGCACCATGTTGATGCGGAACGCGCCGATTTTCTTCATCAGGATGGAGTAGCAGGCCCAGACCACCGCCGCCAGCGTGGCGAGGATGTCTCCGATGGGGTTGAGCTTGAGCACGAAGTTGCCGTTCAGGCCGATCAGGATGATGCCCGTCAACGCCGCCGCGAACCCGACGAAGAAGCGTTTCCGCAGCGGTTCGCCTTCCAGCAGCCAGTCCGCCATGAGCGCGGTGAAGAACGGCGCGACCGAGATGATCACGCCCACGTTGGAGGCGAAGGTGTAGGTGAGCGCGATGTTTTCCAGCAGGAAGTAGAGCGTCACCCCGCACAGGCCAGCCGCCGCGAAGTACAGCTCCTGATGCGGCGCGACGCGTTCGCTCTTGCGGAAACGGCGCGGGTAGATCAGCCACAACGCCAGATAGCCGAGCGTAAAGCGGAAGAACAGGATTTCGATGGGCGTAAAACTTTCAAGGAGCACCTTGGTGGAAACGAAGGTGGTGCCCCAGATGACGATGGTCATGAACGTGAGCAGATGCCCGAGTACGGTTTCGTTTTTCATGCTTGCCTTCCGCCGAAAATATCCGCGTATTGCCGGGGCGTCACCCCGATGAGCCGCTTGAAGAAGCGGGAAAAATGGCTCTGGTCCGCAAAGCCGGTCTGAAGCGCCACTTCGATCTGGGGCACGTTCCGTTCCAGCAGCTTGCGAGCTCTGGCGATGCGGATGGTTTCCAGATACCGGTAGGGCGAGATGCCCTTCTGCTTGGTGAACGAGCGCAGGAGATGGTACTTGCTCAGGCCCGCGATTTCGCCGAGCCGATCCAGCGATACGGCCTCCGCGTACCGTTCCTCAAGGTAGGCGCATACCGCGCCGATGCCGGATTCGTCCTTTTCGGCCTCGGGCAGCGTTTCCCCGGCGTTGTCGCGCAGGAGCTGGCCCAGAAGCAGCAGGAAGATTTCTTCCTTCCGGAACTCCTTGTCCTCCCGCACGATCATGGCGTGCAGATCCCGCAGGGAGCAGGCCAGTTCGCTCTTGGGCAGGATGGGGGCCCGGAACTGCGGCAGCATGGCCTGTCCGGTGATTTCCCGCATCGCCGCGCGCATGAGGTCGGGCAGGATGCCGATGCCCCGGTAGCTGAACGGCTTCCCGTCGTAGGATCGGCAGCCGTGCGGCTGGTGAGGGTTGAGGGTGAACAGATCGCCTCCGGTGGTGACGAACTTCCGCCCGCCGCAGGTCAGTTCCCGAGCCCCCTGCTCGATGAACCCGATCAGGTAGTAGTCGTGGAAGTGGTTCGGGAACGGTTCCAGCACGTTCTGGAGCCAGTATGCCTCGATGCCCAGTTCCGCATCGTAGTGAATGCTTCGCGTTTCCTTCAACATGATGGCTCCATTCTACACGGCGCGGCGGTTTCGTCTTGCATGATATTGCGGTTTGGACGAGGAGCGAATCGGGGGAGGGAGCTTTTTGAAAAAGTGGAGGCACCCACCCGCTTCCTCCCCGTACCCCCACCCGTAAAACGTCGACCGGTGGGGAGACCGCGCCACGGGAGTTCCGGTTGAGCCTCATGGAAGGCAAACGGACCGCCGTCTCTTTCTCGTGAGTATCCCGTTGAAAGAAATCCAACTTTTCCAACGGAGTCAAGGAAAATCCCCGCGAAAACGACGGAGCCGTCTTTCCCGTTCGCAGGGAAAGACGGCATGAGGGATTCGATACGGTCGGAAGTCTGTGAAAGGAAGGGGGTGGGGTTTGGGGAGGGGGCGGGAAACCGTTCTCCAGT
>CAUHBW010000280.1 GCA_959604115.1 uncultured Bilophila sp.
GGCTGGGCCATCTATGATAATTGGGATGACATCAAGAAAAAATTTGAAGAATGGGGTCTGACTGCTGAGAACATTTCTAAGAGCATACAGAAGTGGATCGACGAGTACATCAACGCCCCGCTTGAAAAGATGGTCGGCTATCTCGAAAAGGGCAGGCAGAAGCTCCTCGAGTTTTTGGGACTCAACGAGGAGTCCAAAAAGAAAAATCAGGAGGAGGGGTTGGCACAGGCCAACCTGTATGCCTCCGGGGCTCCGGCTGATGTTTCAGACGCCGAACGCAGACAGAAGCGTGAGAACGTCATGGGCCAGATCACGGCACAGTTGCCGCACAACTACGGCGCAAAGCAACAAGCCGTTTCTCAGGCGCTGTCGCGAACCGAAAACAAGATTTCGCGCACGGACGTCAGTTCAAACGTCAACGTCGGCACAGTCAACATCACCGCGCCCGACGGCGACGCGCAGAATATCGCCGGAGTTTTCGGAACTCGCATGAATAATTTTATTTTCGCGGCGCAAACGGGGACGATCCAGAAATGACGACCACTCTCGCGCCCCATTGGGCGCTTATCAGCGACAAGGGCACTACTGTTATCCCGTTCGACTCAATGCTCAGTATCGACGTGAAGAACGAAAACAAGCTCCTCACATCGCCTGTCGAAGAGTCAGGGTTTGCGAGTTACAATAAAGTTGCAAGCCCGCTGGACATCTACGTCGAACTCGCCGCGTCCTCTTCCGAGTCAGGCCACGCGGCGTTGCTGGCGGCGCTCGACAAGCTGGCGTCCGGCACGGATCTCGTATCCCTCGTCACGCCCGACAAGGAATACCGCTTCCTCAACATCGAGAGCTATAGCGTCAAGCGCACTGCAACAGAAGGCGCGACGCTGCTTGTCGCGGAACTCCATCTGCTCGAAGTCCGGCAGGTCAAAGTACGAGTATCACAAGCTGCGATACGAAGTCCGAAACGTGCTACGTCGGCGTCGAAAGTTGATCGGGGGCAGGTACAGGCTCAGCCGTATATCTCATTATCAAAACGCTCTGAAAACGCGGGATTTTGATATGCAAAACATCCCACTTTCTCCAATACCGGCACAAACATTTCAAATCGTGCTTGACGACCAGCAATGCTGTATTTCGCTCTATCAGCGTGGTCAGCGCATATACCTTGATCTTGACGTAGACGACGAACCGGTATGCAGGGGGGCGATATGTCAAAACCGGGCGTCCATCGTCCAGTCACCGACGCGACTGTTCAGCGGTTCATTGCACTTCTGGGACACCCTCGGAGATGAGCCGCCGCGATATGATTTACTCGACACGCGGTTCCAGTTGATGTACATCTCGAAAGATGAAGAGCTCCCGGATGAGCTGAAATTCTAGAGAACGTCAAGAAAGGCCCCGCATAATGCAGGGCCTTTCTTCATTCTACGACTTCGCAGTCTTCGATAACAAGATTCCCCAAGGCGAACCCTGAAACCTTTCCTTTGAAGATGACATTCTGCCCCTTCTTGAGCTTGGCGGCTGGGTGCTGGACTTTCGGGGGCTTCTTGCCGTCGAGTTTATCTGATAATTGCAGCAGCTTCGAGCGGTTGTCTTCCGGCCCCTTGATGACGCACAAGACGTTCGACATATCCCCGATGGGAAAAACGGCCTGATAGTCTCCGCCCATATTCTTTTCGATCTTGGCTATCTTGCCCTTGATCGAGATGGTGCGTCCGCCATATTCCTCGTCACCTGCCGCCTCGTTTTCATTGTAGGAATTCCAGATTTTGGCGGGAGAGACAGCTATTTTGGTGTAATACCAATAGTCACAATGATGTGAGACCTCTTTTTTTCCCTGTAAAAATGTTTCGCCACCTTTGTAATCTTCTTTTTTTAGCAAAGAAACCATTTTTTGGCATTGCTCATAGAAAGAAGCGTAATCTTCCAGTAACATATATGCGTCTGCTGAAAAACCATAGCCTCTAGCTGCTTCAGGTGCTGTATTTATTGCAGCCTGAGCTTCCGCGAGTGCTTCTTTCCCTTTGCCTTCGGAAAAGAAAGCATGTGACTTTGCTCCATGTGCTTCATAGATAATTTCTTTTGTCGAAGAATTTTCTTGTAATGCCTTATCCGCCAGCGCATGAACCTGCTTGGCTGTCATTTTCTTTTCGTCCAAGGCACTCCATGCGTCTTTTAACTCGTCAGCAGTCACGGCAAAGACGGGCTGCGCAAGGCCAAGGGCCAGCAGGGCAGCCAGCAAAGGAAATTTTTTCATAGTACCCCCATCGCCATCCGTTACGCTTCATCCGGCTGTTTTTTCAGAGCGTCATAGGCTTGTGCCGTCGCCCGAATCGCCTCGGCGAACTGCAACATGTCGTCCAGCTTTTCAATAGGCTGTTTTTCGTCTTTCTTGCCGTCGTTGAAAAGGCCCACATACTTTTGCTTGCCGTTGAAATGGAGACGGCAAAGCGGCTTGCGGTTGTTGTCGTCAAGGAGAACGGCGCAGTAGTTCAGGGCATCGCGGATAGCCACGCGTTCGGGAGCAATGACGCCGAGGAGCATGGATTTGGCGAGGTAGTAGCCCTGCCACTCGTATTCCGTGGTGACGACTCCGGGCTTGCCGTCGGCCTTCTCTTCGGGGACGGGGCTGTCCGGCGTCTCGGACGGTTCCGGCGCGGGTTTGGGCGTGGCGGTCAACGCGTTCTTGAGACGGGCATTGATTTGTTCGTTGACGAACTGCTCGATGGCGCGGGTAAGGATAGGCGTAAAGCGTTCTTTCACCGACTGGGTTATTTTCCCCTCGTAAACCTGCGCAATGAAGAACTTGACGAACTCCTCGTCCGGGTCCGTCGTCTGACGCGCCAATACACTTTTGAATTCGCGCGTATACTTGAGTTCGCTGGCGGCGCTCAAGGCTTCGTCAACGTCGAATTTATCCTTGCACAGCTTTCGTATTTCCGGAACCAACGCTTCATCCATGCTCTCAAGGACAAAATCCATGTAGGGCTTGTTGTCCATGAGATTGGGAGCTTCGAGATCGGAGAAGAAACGATACCGGTTGCCGTCCGTCAGGATGGCGACGCGGGCCGATGTCGCATGGAAATACCGCTGGAGCTGCGTGCATTGGCTGCATTCAAGGGGCGCTCCGTAGGGTTTGCACTCGAAAAGGATGATGGGCTGGTCGTCCCGCATGATGGCGTAGTCGACGCGCTCGCCCTTCTTTTCGCCGATGTCGGCGGTGAACTCCGGCACGACTTCCAGGGGATTGAAAACATCATAGCCGAGCAGATGAATGAACGGCATGATAAGGGCGTTTTTCGTGGCCTCTTCGGTTTGCAGGTTCTTTCCCTGATTCCGGCACTTTGAAGCCAAGGCCGTGAGCGCGTCCATGAAATCCATAGTTCCTCTCCCTATAGAGCGTTATAGACCGTTTTATAATGGATCATATCGTTGAGAAAAGCCACCCCGAAAGGGGAGAGGGGGAGCGACTTTACCTTTTGCGAGCGGAAGCCAGCCCCGTGAGAGTGGCTCTTTTTATGTCCATGCACAGAGAAGCATGGCTATTTTCGGTCATTTCAGGCCGGGAGTGGGCTAATACAATACCCTTTGGAAATATGCCCGCCGTCTCGCAACGGTTTTCAGCTCCCGGTCTTTGTTTTTTTTGCAAAGGCCAATGAAAAAATTGCGAGGGGTATCATGTCACTGTCTTTTTGCTTCAACGATTTCACCTTCTCCCCCGTCACCCGCGACAATCAGCCTTGGTTCAAGTCTTCTGAAATAGCTCGTGCCTTGGGCTATGCCAACGATAATTATGTCACTCGCCTTTTTCATCGCAATGAAGACGAATTTTCCAGTGGCATGACGCAACTTATTGAAAACAGAGCAGAGATCCAATTTGGATCTGAGGGGCGCTCTTGTATCTTCAGCTTGCGAGGCTGTCACCTCCTCGCGAGGTTCGCCCGGACTCCGGTCGCGAAGGCATTCCGCCGCTGGGTGCTGGACGTCATCGAGCAGTGCGGCGACAGGGTACCCGTTGCCGAACCCGTGACGCTCAACGACGAGCTGATCAGCGCGTCGGAACGTGCCGAGCTCAAGCTCATCGTAGACGCCAAGCTCTCGACATACCCCGCAGCCGTGCAGGGCAAGGCCCGTGCCGAGATATGGGCAAAGCACAACCGCCATTTCCGCATCGCGGAATACAGCCAACTCCCGGCCCGGCTCATGCCCGACGCCCGCGAGTTCCTGCTTTCCGTCCGCGTCCGCGCCATCAACGCCATCCCCACGGCTGAGGCCGCGATCCCGGCTCCGGCGCTGCCCGCGCCCGAGTGAGGACGCTTGAACGGCTCGAACATGAATGGATGGAACTTGCCGCCCTGATCCGCGACCGGGCTTATGGGTTGGAACGGGAATTCCGCCGGGTAACGCAGGGGACGTATGCCGAACTGCTCCGGCGTATCTCGTCATCCGGGAAGACGTCCGCTGACGCGCTTGTCCAGCTCATGCTCGCCCCTGCCTACACCGCCCGGCAAGACCTCGAATCCGCGCTGGACGACATGCGCCTCGCCATCCGCGCCGCGAGAACCGCGAACAGGCTGATGCTTGACCGCTGAAACCCGTTGGCATCCGAAACGCGATCCTGTATCCTGTGCCCAACGGAGGGATTCCCCCATGTTGTTGTTCGATACCGGCAAAAAACTGGAAAAGGCATTTACCGCCGAGCAGTTCGACGCTCTTGTCGAGGTGCTCGAAAAGCGTGAGGATAAGGCCGCGACCAAGGAAGACCTGCGCGAAACCGAGTTGCGGTTGCAGGTTGAACTGGAGAAGGTCCGCGGAGAAACGGAAAAGGTTCGGGCCGAGACGGAAAAAGTCCGTTCCGAGATGAAGGAAACGGAAGCTCGGTTGACGGTGGAAATCGAGAAGGTCCGGGGAGAAACGGAAAAGGTTCGTGCGGAGACGGAAAAGGTCCGTGGCGAGGTGAAGGAAACCGAAGCCCGCTTACGGACTGAGATCGAAAAGGTGCGCGGCGAAGTCGAAAAGGTCAAATACGATCTGCTCAAATGGCAGTTCGCCATTGCCATTGCCCTCGCCGCGATCATGGCCAAGGGCTTCGGCTGGATTGGTTTTTAGCAGAGAGAGCATATCGTGCAAAAGGGCGGTTCTTCGGAGCCGCCTTTTCTTTTGCCCCGGCGAACCTTGTTCACGGTGTGTTCCCGCCCGTCCATGCGGCATCATCTTCCGAAACGACAGGAGGTGCCTCATGGACATGATCGAGATCGCCGTGCGGGAAATCAACGAAAAGGAAGTCCCCGCCGTGACCTCGTTGCAGGTGGCGGAGCATTTTGGGAAGAATCACAAGGACGT
>CAUHBW010000281.1 GCA_959604115.1 uncultured Bilophila sp.
AAACAAGGGATTCTTTGAAATTGGGGAGTTTTCAGCAATGTCGAAAAATAGCCCTTTCAAAGCACCTTAAAAGGTGTATGAAAGGGCTGTTCTTAATATTTAATCTATTAAATTTATATATTATTTAAAAGATAGAAACGGTTATGCTCCATACGCTTGGTACAAGTAGCCCCGTCGCTATGAATGCTTGTTTACGCCATGACCTGTCTCCCTCGCTAAAGGTTTTTGCGGCCAAAATTCCCGCGAATATGCTTCCCATCATGCAGAGTATCCCCATAAGAAGACCCACCGGCATTTTCAAGAGCAATACAGGTGGCAGGGGCTGTTCGTAGCCAATGGAAAAACCTGCCCACATGGATAGACTTCCATACAGTAGTAACAGGCAGAGTATAGAGGTTCCCCAGGGAAGGCATATTGGGATGAGGGTTTTTATGGGAAGGTGTTTTACCAGATTCGGTTTTTTTTCTTCTCGTGTGCTTCCAGGTTGGATGGTGGATTTTTTCGTAACCTTCGTAAGTTCCGTGATGGCCTCCATCGAAACCTCACGAATTTTTTCCGGTAGTTCTTCATAGTAAGTGCGCTGATATTCCAGTGCCACAATGATGCTCCACAAGGCGTCATTGGGGCCGATTTTCAAAATATCCTGTATCCGTTGCAGTCGTGTTTTTTCCGCGTTTCCAAGTTCGCGGCCAAGCAGTTTTTCCAAACGAGCAAGAGTTTCCCCTTCCATGTTATTCCTCCACATTGAGAGCCTTACGGAACATTTCCGCACAGGCAATTTTCCAGCGTCGTAACTCCGCCCGATCTCCAATAGGTAACTCGGTGAGTGCTTTTCTGATGGACATTCTGCCGGAATACAACTTGTCGGCTACCCGATCTCCCAAATCGGGAAAATCCAGAGTCTGCCCTTTGCGTTCAATAAGTTCTCTTGACTTTGAACTGTTGTACCTTTCAAATTTTTCAGGTTCACCAAAGTACAGATTTCGGCAGACATGAACCAGGGCATCGGGGAAGACATTCAGGAAGCCGCGTAACAATTCGATGGAGTCCCGCTGCCGGTTGATAATCCAGAATGTCAGAAGATTTCTGTCCAGTTCAGCCAGAGTTTCCCGTAGCGTAGCCCCATATTTGGCAAGGCCGATATTGCTTCTGGCCGCTGAATTTATCACCAGATAATGGTTGGGAAATTCGTCGGCGGCGTTGACAAGTTCTATCCAGCCATCCGCGCTGTCCAAGTCCGCTTCTTTGCATATCAGCCTATCGTTTTCATGCGGCTGGTGCGCCTTGAAAACATCAGGGTTCGAGGTATCGGTTTCCAATAAAACTACCTGCTTTTCTTCATCAAGAAGGTAGTCGATTAAGGCAAAAGCGAGTTTGCTTTTTCCGACCCCGCCTTTACTGCCGCCGACATAGAAAATTGACGCATTCATGCTCATAACTCCTCATCCGGTAAATCCGGCACGACAAAAGATTGTTTTGCCGGAGCCGTTTTTTGCGCGGACGCCTGAGACTTTTTTTGACGAGGAGCGTCCGCAGTTTCACGGAAATAGCGTTTGATAAGATACGCGGGAATAATGATTCCCTCGTTTTTCAGAAGCTGGCTGAGTTCTTTTGGACTGTACCCTTTAGCAAGAGCTTTTCTGAAGTCACTCTCAAGAAATTCAGCGGCTTCAGGTCTGGTTTTTCCATCTTCCTTCTCTGGCAAATCGTGAAGCAGTTTTCTGGCTCTTGTGAGCTGTTCCGGCCGGATTTTTTTGCTTGAAGCCATGTTTCTGCCTCCTTGGGGGAAATTATAAGCAACATACACCAAGGATATATTTTTTCATAATTTTACCACTGCACGATACGGGTTCTTCGTGGCAGGATGGGGGTTGTGCTACGCCACAACCCCATCCTGCCAGAAGGCTGACGCCCTCTGGACTCCCGGACTGCTCGGCGCTTCGCTTCTCGCAGTCCAAAGGCAAAAGACATGAAAGACGGAAAGACCGAAGACGGCGGCCGGAGCGCCGCCCGGAAGTGGGTGACGATCCGCGTCACCGAAAGAGAAAAAACGCGCCTCATGGAGCAGGCGGAAATCGCCGGACTGTCCCTGTCGGAATACATGCGGCGGCGTTTTTTCGGAGGCAGACCGCTGGTGGCTCATGCAGACCTGAGTACCGTTGCGGAACTGCGTCGGATCGGCGGCCTGCTCAAGCACAATTTCGAGACGCTTCGGCAGGCGAAAGCTCCCCCGGATATTCTGGAACGGCAGGAGGACGCCCTGCGGAATCTGGTCTGGGCCATCCAGAAAATCTCGTTGCGGTGTCATCATGATTGTCAAGAAAATCAGGAATACGAAGGCTGAAAAGCCCAAGGCATGGCAGATAGGCGACCTCGTGGATTACATCCGGTTCCCCCACAACAGAAATCCACGGGAGAAAATCGAATACGCGGGCGGAAGAGGTTTTCTTTCAGCAACACATACCGGTCAGAAGGTGGAAATGATTGCTCTGGCAAGGGAGTCGGTTCACAGTGACATGCCGGTGCAGCACTGGATGTTTTCCTGGCAGGAAGGGGAACAGCCCACCAGAGAACAGGTGGAGGAAGTGGTGGACATGTTTCTGGAAAAGATGGGGCTGACCGGACATCAGACCGTGTATGGGGTGCATTATGACACCGACAATTATCACCTGCATATCGCGGTCAACAGGACGGACCCGGAAACGGGAAAAGTCGTGCTTCCTTTCAATGGACTGGACATTCAGGAGGCGCATAAGCTCGTGGCCCATATTGAAGGCAGGCAGGGATGGGCCAGCGAAGAAAACCCCATGTATGCGGTACTGGAAAATGGCGAGCTGGCGCGAAGGAGGACGGCCCGCGAAATAAAACCAAAGCAGGCCGCGCTGGATTTTGAACATGCCACCGGCGAAAAATCCGCCCAGCGCATCGCGCAGGAGCGCGGCCATTCCATCATAAAAGACGCGCAATCGTGGCCCGAACTGCACAAAAAACTGGCGGAAGTCGGTTTGCGTTTCGAGAAAAAAGGCTCCGGGGCCATCATTTTTGTGGGGGAAAAGGCCGTGAAGGCATCCTCCGTAGACCGTGTGTTCAGCATGGGAAAGTTGTGCAAAAGGCTGGGGGAGTTTGAGGAAGGAACGTACCCGGATGCCTTGGGAAAGATTGCCCCGGAGCCGGTAAGCTCCGTCAATCTGGAAGCATGGAAAATGTATCAGGAAGAGTTCGCCGGAGGCCAGAAAAGGGCAGGAACAGCATGTAATGCCGAGCTTGCCCGGATGAAGGAACGGCACAGGTTTGAGAGGAAAAAGGCGCTGTCCCACCTGGCGAAATATGCTTTGCCGGTTCTGAATATCGCCCGGCATTGCCTGATGGCGCAGCAGAGAGCGGAACGGCTTTCCCTGCGGTCAGGCCGGAAAAAAGCACGTGGAGGCAAGCCGCGTTTTGAGAACTGGCTGCGGTCGCGGGGCTTGGAAAAGGAGGCAAATCGCTGGCGGTATCGGGCGGCGCGGGAGGAAAAAAGACACGCCCCGCCGCCTGCCGAAAGATGGGAAAAGGGAGCGGAAACCATGCGGGAACTTGCGAATTTCAGAAAGTATGCGGATGCGGTGAATGCGGAACGCTACCGTGTGACCTGCATAAAGATGGAAGAGGACGGCGGCAAAAAGACCTTCATCCTGGATAAAAAAGGCGGCATGACCAGAGGTTTTTCCCCGGACGAACTGGAAGCTCACATACCGGAGATGCTGCGTTTCCAGAAGCGTGGAGAAAATATCTACTACACGCCGCTATCGGATGACCGGCATCACATCCTTATCGACGACATGACCCGCGAGAGCTTGAAGAGGTTACAGGAGGACGGCTTTCGCCCCGCCGTGGTGCTGGAAAGTTCGCCAGGCAATTTTCAATGCCTGCTGACCATCCCCCGGCTGGGTACGGAATTTGACCGGGACGTGGGCAACCGCATCACGGAGCGCCTGAACCGGGAGTACGGGGACAAAAAGCTGTGCGGCTGCATCCATCCCCACCGTGCGCCGGGTTTTGAAAACCGCAAGCCGAAGCATCGGCGTGAAGACGGTTCATTCCCGCAAGTGAAGCTCCTGTTTGCAGAGCGCCGGGAGTGCGGCAAGGCGCTGACTCTGTCCAGAAGGATTGACCATGAGTACACGGAGGAAGCCGAGAAACGAAAGTCCGAGCGCCGGACGTTCCCAATGCCGGATTTTCGGCCCGGCGATCCGGCCTCGGCCTATTATGCCCATCTGGAGAATATCCGCAGGTATCTGAGCATTGAAGACTATTCCCGCGTGGACGCCATGATTGCTTTGCGGATGCGCTCCAACGGCCACAGCCGGGAAAACGTGGAAGAAACCATCCGCACCTGTGCCCCGACCATCCGGGAAACGCAGACCGGGCGCAACTGGCAGCGGTACGCTGAAAGAACGGCTGATTACGCCTTTGGCCCTGCCGGAGACAGGGACCTGGAGCGAGATGAGCGGTATCGGGAACTGTGGAGGAAGATTGAACGCACAGAAGAAAAGGAGCAGCGTATACAGATGAAATAGGATGAAACATAGTATGAGGAAATAACAGGGAAAAAGTATGTTCAGCATCTTGCCCATCGGGCATTACTCAGATAGGATATTCATATGGGAAAAGAACGAATACCACATGATTCTGCGTACAAGCAGTTTTTCAGCAATCCTGAAATGGTGGAATCACTGTTACGGGATTTTGTTCCCGCTGATTTCATCGCGGACCTTGATTTTTCTACGCTTGAACGCTGTTCTGGCAGTTATGTGACGGACGACCTGCGGGAACGCCATGACGATATTGTCTGGCGTGTCGGCTGGAAAAAAGGTTCATGGTGTTATGTGGCGTTGCTCCTGGAGTTCCAGAGCACGCCCGACCACTGGATGGCGTTGAGAATGCTGTCCTACACGACACTGTTGCTGCTCGATCTCGTCAAAACTGGAAATATCCGCGAAAATGAGGGCTTGCCGCCGGTGTTTCCCATTGTTATATACAATGGAGGCAAGGCATGGAAAGCTCCGCAGGAGGTGGCGGCATTGTTCGCTCCCATGCCGGAGAGCCTGAAATTTTATCGTCCCCAGCATCGGCATTTTTTGTTGGACGAAAGTCGAGTGTCAGCAGATGAACTGGACAAAAGCAAGGGCCTGGTCGCGCAGCTCCTGAGACTGGAACGAGCGCAGGAACCGGAGCAGGTTCGGCAGATAGTCAAGGAGTTGATAAGCCGACTTCATGGGCCTGAATATTTGGTTTTGCGTCGGGCGTTTACAATATGGTTGGCTCGTGTTGTCCTTAAACGCTCTGGCATAACAGAAGA
>CAUHBW010000282.1 GCA_959604115.1 uncultured Bilophila sp.
GGGGAGGACTTTCTCCAGAAAGTCCTCCCCGCCCCCTCCAAGTCTTCCCTGCCTCTCTCCGCACTTGCGTGCGGGAACGGGCGGGTTTATAGTCGCAGGCTGGCGGCGGCCTGCGGACCGCGCGCCGGAAAGGTCTTTTCCGAAAAGGGATTCTCTCGGCTGGGCCGACTGTCGGACCTCTCGCCCGAAGCGGGGAGGGGTTCCAAACCATAAAGGACGCTTCGATGAAAACGGCACGGGAAATACGGGCGATGATGCGCGACGGGCAGGCCACAATCGGCACGTGGCTGCAATTCCCTTCGGCGGACGTCGCGGAAGTGATGGGCGCCTCCGGTTACGACTGGGTGGCGGCGGACATGGAACACGGCGCGTTCACGCGAGCCATCCTGCCGGACGTGTTCCGAGCCATCGAACGGGGCGGCTCCCTGCCCTTCGCGCGCATCGCGCAGGCGGAACTGCGCCCCATCAAGGACGCGCTGGACTCCGGAGCGCAGGGACTCATCTTCCCCATGATCGAATCCCGCGAACAGCTCGACCGGGCCATCAGCCTCGCCCTGTACCCCGACGCGGGCGGCAGCCGGGGCGTGGGCTACTCCCGCGCCAACATGTACGGCAGGGACTTCGACGCCTACCGCGAAAACGTCGCCAGGGACATTCTGCTGGTCGCGCAGATCGAACACATCCGCGCCGTGGACCAGCTCGACGCCATCCTGTCCCATCCCCGCCTCGACGCCATCATGGTCGGCCCCTACGACCTGTCGGGATCGATGGGCCTGACCGGGCAGTTCGACCACCCCGATTTCGTCGCCGTCATGGACCGCATCAACGAAGCCTGCAAACGCCACGGCATGGCGATGGGCAACCACGTGGTCCAGCCCGAACCCGAACGCCTCGCCAAGTGCATCGCCGACGGCTACAAGTTCATCGCCTACGGCATCGACGCGGTCTTCCTCTTGCACGGCTGCTCCTGCCCCGAACGCTAACGAATCCGGAAAGGAGGCATTGCGCACTCTTTTCCGAACCCCTCCGCCTCTGAAGTTTTCCGGAGCGCGGCAAACCGTAGGATAGTTCCGTATGAAAATCGTGTTTTTCGGCGGTTCCGGCTTTCTGGGATCGCATGTGTGCGACAAGCTTTCCGAAGCCGGCCACGACGTCACCATCGTGGACCTGCGCCCCTCCCCGTACCTGCGTCCCGACCAGAAAATGGTCACGGGAAGCCTGCTCGACGAGGATCTCGTCAACACCGTGGTGAGCGGCGCGGACGCCGTGTTCGACTTCGCGGGCCTCGCCGACATCGGCGAATCCAATCAGAAACCCGTGGAAACCGCGCGCATCAACGTCCTCGGGAACGTCATCCTGCTCGAAGCCTGCCGCAAGGCCGGAGTCAAGCGGTACGTCTTCGCCAGCACGCTCTACGTATACGGCAAGTCCGGCGGCTTTTACCGGTGCAGCAAGCAGGCCTGCGAACTGTACATCGAAAACTACCGCGACATGTTCGGCCTCGAATACACGATCCTGCGCTACGGCTCGCTCTACGGCCCCCGCGCCGACCGCCGCAACGCCATCAACCGCTTCGTCGCCGAGGCGCTGGAAAAGGGCGAAATCACCTACTACGGCGCGCCCACGGCCCTGCGCGAGTACATCCACGTCGAGGACGCGGCCCTCAGCACCGTGGAAATCCTCAAGCCGGAATACGCCAACCAGAACATCGTGCTCACCGGCGACCAGCCCATGCAGGTTGGCGATCTGTTCCGCATGATCGGCGAAATGCTCGGCAAGGAAATCAAGATCAACTACCAGCACGACCCCAACAGCGGGCACTACCAGATCACGCCGTACGCCTTCATGCCCAAGGTGGGACGCAAGATGACCCCGCACCTGTCCACCGAACTCGGTCAGGGCGTGCTCAAGGTCATGGAAGAAATCCATCAGGAACTGCACCCCGACCTCAAGGAGCTCGGCGGCTACCTGATGGTGGACAAGGAAGACTAACCCCATTTTTCAGGAGATTCCCATGAATATCATCGCCGTCATCCCCGCCCGCATGGGCTCCAGCCGCTTCCCCGGCAAACCCCTCGCCGACATCCACGGCATCCCGATGGTCGGACACGTCACCATCCGCACCGGCATGTGTAAAAACCTCACCTCCACGTGGATCGCCACCTGCGATCAGGTGGTGATGGACTACGCCGCCTCCGCCGGGCTCAAGGCCGTGATGACCGCCGACACGCACGTACGCTGTACGACCCGTACCGCCGAGGCCATGCTCAAGATCGAGGAAATGACCGGCCGGCGCGCCGACATCGTGGTGATGGTGCAGGGCGACGAACCCATGATCACCCCCGACATGATCGACGCCGCCGTCGAGCCCATGCTCAGGGACCCGTCCATCAACGTCGTGAACCTCATGGCCGATCTCGCCACCGAAGAGGAATTCGAAGACCCCAACGAGGTCAAGGTCGTGACCGACCTCAACGGCGACGCCCTCTATTTCTCCCGCGAGCCCATCCCGTCCCGCAAGAAGGGAACCCCGCACGTGCCCATGCACAAGCAGGTCTGCATCATTCCCTTCCGCCGCGACTACCTGCTCAAGTTCAACGCCATGTCCGAATCCCCGCTGGAAATCATCGAATCCGTGGACATGATGCGTATCCTCGAACACGGCGAAAAGGTCCGCATGGTCCCCACCGACAAGCGCACCCTCAGCGTCGATACGCAGGAAGACCTCGAACGCGTTCGCGAAATGATGAAGGACGACGCCCTGCGCATCAGCTACACGAAGTAACGCAAGAGAGAGGATGAACGTCCGGTTTGAGAAGAGGGGGCCGCCCCCTCTCCTCGAACCTCCCGGCGCGGCACGCGTCCCTCTCCATCCCAAGATTTTCGACTCAAGGGGAGGCCGCGCGGCGGCTTTCCCTTTTTAAGTATCGCCAACCCGCCTTTCCCCCTAAAACTTCGGGGGATGCGCGCCAAAAACAAAACAGCCGCCCCGCCCGTCATCAACCCATAGCCGGGTCAAGGGAGCGCCGCTCCCTTGCGGGTGCGGGGCACAGCCCTGCCCGCCGGAGGCATATCCCCCATGAAACGCTTTCTCGAAGAACTCGCCGTCGCGGCGCTGGCATGGATTCCCACGACCATAGGCATGGGCGCGCGCCTGCTCCTCTGGCGTCCGCTGTTCAAAAAATGCGGCAAGGTCCGCTTCGGAACCGGCCTCGCCATACAGGGCTGCAACGCCATGAGCCTCGCGGACGGCGTGCGCGTGGGCCGGGGCTGCCAGCTCTACGCCGAGGGCGGAACGCTGGAGATGGGCGAGGACGCCGCGCTCAGCCCCGGCGTGACCGTGGACGCTTCGGGCGGGCTCATCCGCATCGGCAAACAGGTCGCCGTCGGGCCGGGCACCGTTTTGCGCGCCGCCAACCATTGTTTTGATAGCCTTGAAAAGCCTATCATGCTACAGGGTCACCTGTACGGAGAAATCGTCATCGAAGATGACGTCTGGATTGCGGCCAACTGCACCATCACCCCCGGAACCCGCATCGGGCACGGGGCCGTGGTCGGCGCGGGCGCCGTCGTCACGCGCGATGTGGAGCCCTACGCCATCGTCGGAGGCGTTCCCGCGCGGCCCATCGGCAGCCGCCGCAAGGACTGATTCGCCAACGTCGCCCCGCGCTCCGGAACGGCGTTTCCCATGCAGCCAAAAGGATGTTTCGCCATGAAGATCGCCATCACCACTTCTTCTTTCGCCCGGTACAGCGACGAGCCGCTCAAGCTGCTCCAGCAGGCGGGCGTGGAATACGTCATGAACGACAAGGGCCGCGCCCTGACCGAAGAGGAGGCCATCCAGATTCTCGCCGGATGCGACGGCGTCGCCGCCGGAACCGAGCCGCTCACCCGCAAGGTCATGGACGCCGTGCCCACCCTCAGGGTCATCTCGCGCTGCGGCACCGGCATGGACAGCGTGGACCGCGCCTATGCCGCCGAAAAGGGCATCGAAGTCCGCAATACGCCGGACGGCCCCACGCTGGCGGTCGCCGAGCTGACCGTGGGCCTCATCCTCACTCTGCTCCGGCAGGTGGCCCATCAGGATCGCGAACTGCGCTCCGGCGTCTGGAAGAAGCGCATGGGCAACCTCCTGCGCGGCAAGAACGTGGGCATCGTGGGCTTCGGCAAGATCGGACAGGCCGTGGCGCACCTCCTCGAACCGTTCGGGGTGAACGTCGGCTACCACGATCCCTACGCCGACGTTCCCGGCTACACGCGCCTGAGCCTCGACGAGCTCATGGGCTGGGCAGACATCATCACCCTGCACTGCCCCAAGACGGAAAGCGGCGCGCCTCTGCTCGACCTCGGGCGTCTTTCGCTCATGCGTCCCGGCAGCTTCGTGCTGAACATCGCCCGCGGCGGCCTCATCGACGAGAAGGCCCTCTTCGGCCTGCTCACCGCCGGGCACCTCGGCGGAGCGGCGCTCGACTGCTACGCCAAGGAACCCTACGACGGCCCGCTCAAGGACATGGACAACGTCATCCTGACCCCGCACATCGGCTCCTACGCCAAGGAAGCGCGGATCATCATGGAAACGGACACCATCAGGAACCTCCTCGCCGTTCTGTGCCCCGGAGACTAGCATGGCCCTTTCGCTCATCGTCTTCGACTGCGACGGCGTGATCCTCGAATCCGTGGACGCCAAGACCAAGGCGTTCGGTCAGGTGGCGGAGCCTCTCGGCGCGGAAGCGCGCGACCGGCTGCTGCTCTACCATTCCCTGCACGGCGGAGTGAGCCGCCGCGAAAAGTTCGCATGGCTCTACCGTGAAGTCTTCCACCGGGAGATCACGCCCGAAGAAATGGAAGACCTGTGCGCCCGGTTCGTGACCTATGCGCTGGACAACGTGCTCAACGCGCCCCTCGTCCCCGGCATCATGGACGTGCTGGAACGCTGGCACGGGCGCGTGCCCCTGTACGTCTGCTCCGGTACGCCGCAGGAGGAGTTGCAGTCCGTGCTGGAGCAACGCGGCCTTGCCCGCTACTTCACCGGCATCTGCGGCACCCCGCCCGCCAAGGCGGAGCTGCTCAAGGGCATCGTCCGCAAGGAGCGCATCGATCCCGCCGACGCCGTCATGGTCGGCGACGCCCCCACGGACAGCGACGCCGCCGAAGCCGCCGAAACCCTTTTCTACGGGCGCGGAGCCTTCTTCGAGAACGCCTCCTGCCCCCACGGTCCCGACCTCCTCGGCCTCAACGACTGGCTCGAAGAGCTGGCGGCGGGGAAGGATTAAAGGAACAAAAGATTGGAGGGGGCGGGGAGGACTTTCTGGAGAAAGTCCTCCCCGCC
>CAUHBW010000283.1 GCA_959604115.1 uncultured Bilophila sp.
CCCCCAATCTTCCTCCCCTCATCACCCCCCGCACTTCGTATAGGCGCAGTTCGGGCAGCGGTGGCAGCCCTCCTGAAAGACCAGCTCGCCGCCGCACTCGGGGCAGAGCTGGCGATCAAAGGCGGCGACGGTGTGCGTGGGCACGGGATTGCGGCCCTTGAGATAGCGGTTTTCCAATACCCAGGCGATGGCGTCGGGAATCGAGAGCAGGAGACCCTTCTGCTGAAAGACCGGATGCTCCCCGCCGATGCCCTTGAGCTGGCCCACCACGTCGGCCACGTCGATGCCCGAGCGGAAGGCGAGGGATACCAGACGCCCGATGGCTTCGGCCTTGGCGGTCACGGAATGCCCGGACTTGCCGATGGTCGCGAATATCTCGAAGGGCTTGCCGTCCACCTCGTTCACCGTGAGATACATCCCGCCGAGCCCGGTCTGCACCTTCTGGGTGAACCCGGTCACGAAGTCGGGCCGCTTGCGCACCCGGGCCTGCGGCTCTTCGGACGGCTTGGCGGTCGCGCTCGTGGTCAGCACCTGCGTGGACTTGCTGCCGTCGCGGTAGACCGTGACGCCCTTGCACCCTTCTTCATAGGCCATCCGGTAAATGGCGAAAATGTCGTCCCGGCTCGCGGAGTTGGGCAGGTTCACGGTCTTGGAGACGGCGTTGTCCGTGTGCCGCTGAAAGGCCGCCTGCATCCGGAGGTGCCATTCGGGGGCGATGTCCATCGCGGTCACGAACACCCGGCGCAGCTCCTCGGGTAGATGGTCGAGACTCTGGATGGAGCCGAGTTCCGCCACCCCTTCCAGAAGCTGCTGGCTGTAGCAGTCGATTTCGCGCAGCGCCTCTTCAAAATGCGGGTTCACTTCCACAAGGCGTTCGCCGTCCATGACGTTGCGGGCGAAGCTCAGGGCGAAGAGCGGCTCCACGCCCGAGGAGCACCCGGCGAGGATCGACAGCGTGCCCGTGGGCGCGATGGTCGTGATCGTCGCGTTGCGCAGAGGCGGGATGCCCCTGGTGGGGTAGATCGAGGTTTCGTAGGCCGGAAAGGGGCCGCGTTCCGCCGCGAGCTGGATGGAGGCGGCGCGCCCGCGCGTCTCGATGAAGTCCATGATCCGTTCCGCCAGCGCGATGGCGTCCGCCGAATCGTAGGGGATGCGGAGCTGGAAGAGCAGGTCCGCCCACCCCATGACCCCGAGGCCGATTTTGCGGTTCCGGCGCACCTGCTCCGCGATGCGGTCCAGCGGGAACTTCGAGGCGTCCACCACGTTGTCGAGGAAACGGACCGCCAACGCGATGGTCCGTTCCAGCGCGGCCCAGTCGATGCCCCGGTCGGCGGGATTGGTTTCGTCGAGGTGCCCCGGCACGAAGAAGCGCGACAGATTCAGCGACCCGAGGTTGCAGGCTTCGTAGGGCAGTAACGGCTGTTCGCCGCAGGGGTTTGTGCTTTCGATTTCGCCCTGTGACGGAGTCGGATTGTCGCGGTTGATCCGGTCGAGGAAGATGATGCCGGGATCGCCGCTTTGCCACGCCTTGTCAACGAGCAGATCGAAGACCTCGCGGGCGTTGAGGCGTCCCTGTTCCTTGCCGCTGGCGGGATTGATCAGCGGGTAGTCGCGTCCTTCCTCCACGGCCTGCATGAACGCTTCGGTGAGGCCGACGGACAGGTTGAAGTTGTTGAATTCACCGTCCTGTTCCTTGGCCCGGATGAACTCGATGATGTCGGGATGGTCGATGCGCAGGATGCCCATGTTCGCGCCGCGCCGGGTTCCGCCCTGCTTGATCTGCTCGGTGGCGGTGTTGAAGATGCGCAGGAAGGACACCGGGCCGGAGGCCACGCCGCCGGTGGTGCCCACGCGGGAGTTTTTGGGGCGCAGGCGCGAGAAGGAAAAGCCCGTGCCGCCCCCGGACTTGTGGATCATGGCGGCGAACTTCACGGCGTCGAAAATTTCTTCGATGGAGTCGCCCACGGGGAGCACGAAGCAGGCCGAGAGCTGGCCCAGCTCGGAACCGGCGTTCATCAGCGTGGGCGAGTTGGGCAGGAATCGCCAGTCCGTCATCATGTCGTAGAAGACGCGGGCCAGCGCGTCGGGCTTCCACGGCGACTGCTCGTACTGGGCTTCCTGCGCGGCGACGGAGGAGGCCACACGCCAGAAGAGGCCGGTCGCGTCCTCAATGCAGACGCCGTTTTCGTCTTTTTTATAATAACGCTTGGAAAGGACTTTTTCCGCATTGGGATTGACGACGGGAGGCGTCAGATTGGGTGGCGTATGCTGCATGATGGTGCACCGGATGATGAGGGTTGGTAAGACCCGCCACGATAACCGCTCGGGAGGGAAAAGGCCATCCCGCCCGGCGGCCCGGTGGGGGCGTCCCTTCCCGTGATCATTGGAAAAACGGGCGTAAAAATTTTTTCTCCTGCAAATTCGGGATATTGATGGAAGGTGAGGAAAACTCGAAAGCCCCCCGGGGCGTGCTCCGGGGGGTGGAAATGAGGAGTTGTGGTGAGGAAACGCTACTCGGCGGGCGCGTAGTAGCAACGCTTGGGAGACATGATCTTCCCCGCCTTTTTCAGCTCGTCGATGGCCTTGGAGACTTCTTTGGAATCGACTTCGAGCGTCTTGGCGACGTCGCCGGGACGGACGGGCTTGCCCGCGTCCTGCATGGCCTTGAGAACCTGTTCCGCCGTGACTGCCATAGTGGACCTCCGTAAAGCGGCTGCGCCGCGCATTTATTTTAGGAACAGTTCCTGATAAACAAAACCCTCCCTTTCTGTCAAGGATTTTATGTGCCCGGAATCTTCAGGGAGGGGCCGGGCAATCGTCTGGATTTTTGCGGGAAAAGGGGCTAGGCTTTGAAGAAAAGGATCACGGTATGAAATATCTCATCATGGAAGATTTTGCGGGCCAGCCGGTCAGCTTCGTGTTCCCTCGCCGGGTCGATCACGGCGACATGCGCGAGCAGCTTCCCTACGGGCGCGTGCTCGGAGCCGGATATGTGGAGCTGCGCGACGGCGCGTTTCATTGTTTCGGCGGCTATGCGGAACTGGGCATCGCGGCCGGCCCCGAAGACGAGGCCATCCTCACGGAAGCCTTTGCGAACGCCGCCGACTAGACGGATTTCTTTTGAACAGCTTTACCTTTCAAAGGTTCCTTTTGCCGAAGAGGGCGGTCTTCGGCAGCGTCCGCGCCGCGTTGCGGCGGGCTGTTCGTCGCCTCGCCTTTCAACCCGCAAAGTTGAAAGGCTCCAGCTTCCGCCCCCGGAGCCGCCATGCCTGAATTGCCCGAAGTGGAAACCATTGCCCGAACTCTCGCCCCGCAGGTCGAGGGGCGGCGCATCGTGGCCTGTGAACTGCTCAATCCTTCCACGTTTGAAGGGCCCATTCTGCTCGGCAAGGCGATAGGCGGCACCATAGGCCGCCCCGGAAGGCGCGGCAAACTGCTCCTGCTCCCTCTCGCCTTCAACGGAGAGCCGGTTCCGTTCCCGGACCCGGTCCGTCCTTCCGGTTCGCTGGCCCGGCACCTTGCCTCCGGCGACGAACGGATCACCGGCCTCGGGTTTCATCTCAAGATGACGGGGCGCGTGTTCGTGTACCCCGAGGGTACGCCTCCCGAAAAGCACACCCGGCTTCTGTTCGATCTCGACGACGGTTCGCGCCTGTTTTTCGACGACGCCCGCAAGTTCGGGTATGCGCGGGTGCTTTCGCCCGCGTCCATCGCGGCGTGGCCCTTCTGGAACGCGCTCGGCCCCGAACCGCTGGAGATGGACGCCGACGCCTTCGCGGCCCGGTTCGCCGGACGGCGGGGCAAGATCAAGGCGTTGCTGCTCGACCAGTCCGTCATCGCCGGGTGCGGCAACATCTATGCGGACGAAAGCCTGTTCCGCGCGGGCATCCGGCCCGACGCCCAGCTTGTGTCTCCCGACCGCCTGAAACGGCTTCACGCCGCGTTGCGGGAAGTGCTGCTCGAATCCATCGACGCCTGCGGCAGTTCCATCCGCGATTATCGTACCGCGCGGGGCGACGCCGGAGCCTTCCAGAACGCCTTTCGCGTGTACGGCCGTTCCGGCCAGACGTGTCTTGAATGCGGGGCCGCGCTGGAGGGCTGCCGCATCGCTGGCCGGGCCACCGTGTTTTGCCCGAACTGTCAGCGAGCCTGACATTCGTTCATACAACCCTTTTACCTGACCGTAAGGATTGAAGAATGCAGAAGACGATCTGCCTGTTGCCGGGTGACGGCATTGGTCCCGAGATTGTAGCCGAAGCCGTAAAAGTGCTTCGCGCCGTGGAAAAGAAATTCGGACATTCGTTCACCATGACGGAAGCCCTGCTCGGCGGCGCCGCCATCGACGCCGTGGGCGTGCCGCTGCCGGACGCCACGGTGGAAGCCTGCAAGGCCGCCGACGCCGTGTTTCTCGGCGCGGTGGGCGGTCCCAAGTGGGATACGATTGATCCCGCCATCCGCCCCGAACGCGGCCTGCTCGGCATCCGCAAGGCGCTCGGCCTGTTCGCGAACCTGCGTCCCGCCACGCTGTTCCCCGAACTCGCGGGCGCGTGCCTGCTGCGTCCCGACATTTCCGCCAAGGGCCTCGACCTCATCGTCGTGCGCGAGCTGACGGGCGGCATCTACTTCGGCCAGCCCGCCGGGACCGAAGTGCGCGACGGCCTGCGCACCGGTTTCAACACCATGATCTACAATGAAGAGGAAATCGCCCGCATCGGCCGCGTGGCGTTCTCCACGGCCCGCAAACGCCGTAAGAAGGTCTGCTCCGTGGACAAGGCCAACGTGCTCGCCGTGTCCCGCGTGTGGCGCGAAGTGATGATCGAAGTGGGCAAGGAATTCCCCGATGTGGAACTCACCCACCTCTATGTGGACAACGCCGCCATGCAGCTTGTGCGCGATCCCTCGCAGTTCGACGTGATCGTGACCGGCAACCTCTTCGGCGATATCCTGTCCGACGAAGCCTCGGTGATCACCGGTTCCATCGGCATGCTGCCCTCCGCCTCCCTCGGCGCGGGCAATCCCGGCCTGTTCGAGCCCATCCACGGTTCCGCGCCCGACATCGCGGGGCAGGGCAAGGCCAACCCGCTGGCGACCATCCTTTCCGCCGCGATGCTGCTTCGTCTGGCCTTTGACATGGACGCCGAAGCCGCCGCCATCGAAGGCGCGGTCCACAAGGCGCTCAGCGACGGTTTCCGCACCGGCGACATCATGGAAGCCGGGAAGACCCGGCTGACCACCACCGCCATGGGCGACAAGGTTGTGGAGTATCTGTAGGGGTTGAATGAAATTGGGGGAGGGGAGAGGGAAACTTTCTGAAGAAAGTTTCCCTCTC
>CAUHBW010000284.1 GCA_959604115.1 uncultured Bilophila sp.
CGTCGCCGGAGCGGGCGGTCCGCCTTCCCGGCGGGCCGCGCCCGGCGTCGGCGGCGCGCGCGGGGTGCGGTGCCCGCCCCCGGGTGGGGGGCGGGAGCCGCATCGGGAATGTGGTTCCGCGCCGCCGTACTCCGGGCGGGAGGACGCGCCGCCGACGCCCGGAAGGATGTCTTGCCCGCGTCGCCGCGCCGGAAGGAAAGACGATCGCCAACGTGTTCCGGCACGTGGAACGGTCGCCCGGTCTTCCGAGCGTGTATCGATTCCAAGATAACGGATATCATGCCGACACGGAAGGCCGGAAGAGAGGAAAATTTCACACGGCGGCCTGTCGGGACGGCCCGGACGGAGCGGAACGGCGGTTGAACGGGGCGGAACGGGGGGAGCCGCGCGGCGCAAACCCGTTTCGTGCGGGTCCGGCGACGGATTCGGCGGCCCGCCCCCGTGCGGGGTCCGTGCCCGGTCCGGCGGAACGTCCGGGGCCTGTCCGGTGACGGGTGATTGGCGGGAAAGCCTGTCCCGGAAGCGGAGCGGCGGAGGACGATGCGGCGGCCTCTCTGCGCCGGACGCGGTGAAGGCGGCCTGTCCGACGGCGCGGCGGCCTTCCATGCGCGGGGGCGGAAACCTCAGCGGCATCTGCGGCATCAACGACAGGGCCTCCCTTGCGCGAGGGCTGGAACTCCGTACCTGATGATACACGCAGAACATAAGGAGTGCTTCCATGCGCGGGGGCAGGAACGCGCCTTTTCCGTGATCGCGCGGCGGAGGCGGGCCCAAAAGAAGGGACGGTCCGTCACCCCGAAGGGGTACGAACCGTCCTTTGGCATAAAGAAATGCCGGGTTCGGGAAAAACGCGGCGCTTTCCGTCGCCGTCCCTACGGGAAGCGCGGGGCCTCCGCCTGTGAAGGCGAGCGGTCCGCAGCCGTTTGCCGCCGGGCCTGTCCTTCGGGCACGGTCGCCGCGCCGGACCCGGCGTGTCTCTGGGGGGCAGCCGGAAAAGAGGGCGTCCGCCGTGCCCGTGGTCCACAGGGGGCCTGCCGATCCCGGCGGGAGCTACAGCAGGCAGGTTCCGTCGAGCCCGCAGGCGTCCGCCGACGCGGCGGCGGGTTCGGTCGCGCCGCCTTCGAGCGCGGCGGCGAGCCGGGCGGCTACGGTGTCGTAATGGGTATAGCCGCGCGCGAGCAGGCGGCGTCCGCCGTCGTCCGTTTCGAGGAACAGCGTCGGATAGATGACGAAGTCGCCCATGATGTCCACGGCTTCCTCGCGTTCGCGCTCGGCGGAGGCGAGCACGTCGGGGTCGTTCAGGATGCGCTCGAAGCCGTCGCCTTCCGCAAGCTCGCGCCGCACGAGGCCGCGTTGCACGTCGAGGGAGAGCACGTCGCGCCCTTCGCCGTAGAAGGCCGTCTGGAAGGCTTCCATCTGTTCGAGTTCGCGGCCCGGAGCCGTCTTTTTGAGGGCCGCCAGCGGAGCCGCCATGTCGGGGGAGAACATCCGCAGGTCGCCCTGTCCGGGTTCGAGGCGGCGCAGGAAGTTTTCGTCCACGGACTGGCCCGTGGTCTTGCTCAGGCGGTCGAAGAACTCCCGCATGTTGGGATGTTCCCGGACCATCTCCTCGACCGTGGTCGGTTCCTCGACCAGATCGCCGCTCAACACGCGCACCGGAAGTTCCGGGTGCTCCGCCGTGAGGCGGCGCATCACCGGCGCGAAGCCGTAACACCAAGGACAGAACACGTCCGATATGTACAGAAAATGTGCCATGCCCCCTTTTACTCCGAACCGCTCCGGCTGTGAAGGGCGTTGCGGCGGCGTTCCCGATCCGGTACGCACACGGGAGCGTCCGAGAAGCGCCCGGTACGCGGTCCATTCCCCGGCGCGTGGGGGCGCAGAAGCACGGGCCCGCTGCCCATCACGACAAAGCCATTCCCCGGCGCGTGGGGCGCAGGGGGAATGCGCGGCGGAATGCCGGGCGGGGCGGCACCGGGGGGAGACGCCTTTCTCCAGAGGGGCGTTTCCGTGCGCGCCGAGGCTCCGCACAACAACTCGCCTCCTTATATGGAATATGAAAGGAGCGGTTGGTCCGGGGCGTTCCGGGGGGCCGACGCGCGGTCGAGTGACCGGGGCGTTTCCGCGTGCGCGGGGCAGGAGGGATGGCCGTCCCGGCGGCGCGTTCCCGTGCGTGGGGAACAATCAGCGGCAAAGCCGGTTTCGCGGCGACGGCGTAAGGCGTTTCCGCGTGCGCGGGGCACGCGGGGAAAGAGGTTTCCGTGCGCGGGACGGGCCGCGGGCTTGCTTTCACGGCGTTCGCGGGCGTGGTCCGTTCGCGCGGAATTCGGTTTTCGGCGGCGTTTTCGGTTCGTCTCGGCGTTCGTCCTCCGGGGCGTCGCGTTCGACCACGGTGAGCCTGCCGGAGCGGTTCCCCCCCTCGTCGATGTCCTCGTTCCATTCCGCGAAGAAGATCGTGTCGTACGAGTCGTAGCCGTTGCTCCGCAGGACGCCCTTGAGCCAGTCCTCGTCCTTTTCCAGCAGTTCCAGCGCGTCCGCATCCGCCGAGCCGTTCCTGACGAGGAGGCATGAGGTGCTGCGTTCGTCCTTTTTCTGGATGGTGGCCTGTCCGTTCGGTTCGATCTGCGCGTTCCAGATTTCGGACAGGGAATGCACGCCGCGCATCCGGGCCAGCGTGGCGAAGTCCCCGACGTCGAGGCCCACCCGCCGGAACTGGTCCTGAAGGAACGTCCCCTTGCGCACCACCGGAGTGGGCGAGCCCACGATCATTTTCTGCCCGGATTCGGTATGCGTCCGCAGCATGGTGACCGCCACAACCAGAATCTGCCACATCGCCAGAACGATGACGAACGTCGTGACGGTGATGTCCGGGTTGTAGATGACCCCGCCGATGATGCCGCCCATCACGAAGTTGCCGATGAGATCGACGGGCGTCATCTGCGCCAGCTGGCGACGGTTGGTCGTCCGCAGGACCGCGATGAAGCCGAGCAGCCCCACCGCCAGTTTCGCCGCGATGTTTCCGTAAAAAAGGATCGATTCCGTCATCGCCTGCCTCCCGGCTTCGGAAAGGCGCACGCGGGCGCGGTTCCCCCGCAATCGGAACGGAGGGGCCGCCGCACGGAGGGCCGCGGGCGCGTCTCGTTCCGGTATAGCGCCGCGTTTCCGGTCCGGTCAAAGATATTTGCGCGGTATCCGATGAGAAGTGTCGGCGGGACGTGCGGAAGCGTCGGCCCGTGCGGGCACGCGGAGGGCGCCGGGAGTGGAGAGCGACGGTTCGGGAGGCAAGGCCGCCGGGACGGTCGCGCCGCCGGAGCCGTTTCGTTCCCCGGACGCCGTTCCGTCCGGCGCGTCGAAAGAGGAGCCTTTCCGCCGCCGCGTCCTGACGGCTCCGCCTTTTCGCCCGGCTCCCGCGCGTCCGTCCGGCGGGTCTTCAGCACCCGTGGGGGGCGTCGTGCTCGAACGCGGGAAAGGGCTTTATCGGGAAGGGGATTTCCGCGCCCGTGGGGGCCGTCGCCGTTCCCCTGCGCCGCCGCGCTTCCGCTCTTCACGCCGTCCGGGAGGCTTTTTTTTTCGCTTTCCCCGGAAGGGCTAGGCGTTGCGCGCTCTGGAGCGTTTCTTGTCGGCGTACATGGCGGCGTCGGCGAGGCGGAACAGTTCGAGGTAGTCCCCGGCGTCGTCGGGGAAGACGGCGGAACCGAGGCTGACCGAGACGGAAAGCCCGTCGCCCACCGGGAAGGTCAGGGCCTTGCGGATGCGTTCGACGCACTGGCCGAGGGTCTCGCGCGAGGGCAGATCGCGCAGCAGGATCACGAACTCGTCGCCCCCGATGCGTCCGGCGATGTCCGTGTCGCGCAGGGTTGCGCGCAGCCGGTGCGCCACTTCGAGCAGGGCGCGGTCCCCGGCCAGATGCCCGCAGGTGTCGTTGATTTTCTTGAAGTGGTTCATGTCGAGGACCAGCAGCGCGTGCAGCTCCCCCGCGGACGAGGAGGACAGGCGGGACTGGATGAGCCCTCTGGCCGCGCTCGCGTTGTAGAGTCCGGTCAGGGGATCGCGCTGCGCCCGGATGCGCAGGCGTTCCGTGTTCCGCTTTTCCTGATCGATGTCCGTGATTTCGCCCACGACGCGCACCGGCCTGCCCGCGTCGTCGCGGATGGCCAGCGCCTGAACGCGGCACCACAGGAACCCCGCGGGCTGGCACAGGAAGCGCACCTCCTCGGAAGAGCTTTTCCCGGACAGGAGCCGGGACACCAGACTCCGGTAGACGGTCCGGTCCTCCTCGTGGACGCAGGTTTCGGACAGCGCGCCGGTGGAGGGGTCCAGCTCGGGATCGTAGCCGAATTTTTCCCGGAAGGCCGGGGAGAGGAACTCTTCCCCCCTTTCGAGGTTGTGCTCGAAAATGATGCGTTCGGAAAGCTCGGTCAGGATGCGGTAGCGTTCCTCGCTGAGTTTGAGGGCCTGCTGCATCCGCCGGATCGGCGTGATGTCCATCACGATCACGTAGAACCGCGAACGCTCCGGCTCGCGCACGAGCTGCCCCCGGTCGTACAGCCACAGCACCCGTCCGTCGGCGGTGGGCACCCGGTATTCCACGGTATGGTGATCCCCGTGGGCGAGCTGTTCTTCGAGGGAGGTCAGCACGCGTTCCCGGTCGTCCGCATGCACCATCAGGTCGAAGCGGTTGCCGCAGGCCGCCGCGAACGATTCCCGCGTATGCCCGAGCAGGCGCAGAAAGCCCTCGCTCACATAGTCGATCCTCCGCCCCTCGTCGTTGTCGTAGCGGAAAAAGCCGCCGGGGATGTTTTCGATGACCGTTTCGAGGGAGCTTTTCGCCAGCTCCAGACGCCGCGTCGTCCGGTAGTGCCTCCGGGCGAGCAGCAGGAGGAAGGTCAGGTTCGCCGTGATCAGGAGCGGCAGGCACGCGACCTCGCGCTCCATCTTGTCCGCGTTCCCGAGCAGCGCGGAGGCGGGCACGATGGAAAAGACGTGCCAGTCCGCGATGCCGTCCAGCTTGTCGTGCGCCATGAAATAGGATTCGCCGCGCCAGGAGAACGTCCCGCCGCTTCCGAGCTCGTCCGGCGTCTTGCTCCCGGACGGCATCAGGGCCATGATGTTGGTGAAGCGGTCCCGGAGCGGGCCGCCTTCCCAAAAGAGGACGCGCCCCGTGTCGTCCGTGACCACCACCTGCCCGTCGCCGTCGAACGGCCGGGCGTCGATGGAGGAGAGGAGCGCGGCGGTCCCGCGCGTGGCGGACAGCGCGGCCTCGATCCT
>CAUHBW010000285.1 GCA_959604115.1 uncultured Bilophila sp.
GCCATGGGGAAGATGTGCCGTGGTATGACGGCTCTTTTAGTATCTCAAGACAGTTCAGCGAAAAGCATTTGATGCGTGCCATATCGCGCAAGAAGACATCCCGGACAGCTGGCTGCCCGGGATGTTCGTTTTTCGAGGCGGGAGTTTGCTGGGGAACCTATGAAACAGGCAATGCTTCGCCCTAGAGGACGAGCTGGCGGAATTTTTTTGTTGAAGGTGTTATACCGGAAAAGCCTGCTTGTTTGTTAACAGACATGTCAGCCCAGCTGTATTGAAGGAAGGAGCTCTCGTGCTCATGCGTTTTTCCTCTTCAAGATCCGTTTCCCCGCCGCTTCTCTTCATACACGGGGAACGCCCGAAAGAGGGATTCGATAAGGACAAAAGTCTTTGAAGAGGGAGGGAAGGGGGTACGGGGGAAGGGAGGGAGAAACTTTCTCCAGAAAGTTTCTCCCTCCCTTCCCCCGATTCCTCTTTCTCTTTTTCTACAACGCCAACCGCTCCTCCAGCGAGGGATCGGGCGTGACGATGATGGCGGGCTCCATGCGGTCGATGCGGACCGTACCGGGCCGCGCGCCCCGGATGGGGTGGACGAACTTGGCGAGCGCGGCGATCACGTCCACCTGCACTTCGTCCTTGCGCCAGCTTTTGAGTACGGAGAGCGTCGCGGCTTCGGCGAGAGTCCGGGAGGGAATCTCCTGCGCGGCGTGGTCCCGACGGATGAGTACATGCGCGCCCGGACCGCCGCCGGTGTGCATCCAGAGATCGTGCGGCGCGGCGAGCTTGAGAAGCTGCGCGTTGCCCTTGGCGTCGCGGCCTCGGAGCAGCAGAAAGCCGTCGCTGCTTCGGAAGGGCTGCACGTTCTTGGGCAGCTCGGGCGCGCGGAATTGCGGCGCGGCGGGAGAGGGCGAACCGGCGGGCGTCGGCGCGGAGGTCGCGGCCTGCGCCATGAGCCCGGCCTGCTCGGCGCGATCGAGATCGCCCCGCACCGCCTCGAAACGGCCCTCCAGCATGGCGAGGCCGCGTTTGCCCCGGCTGGCCTTGTGGAACAGGGACGCCATGTTCTCGCGCACGGTCAGCTTCGGATCGAGGGGCAGCTCGAAGGAGCCTTCGAGGCCGTCCAGCGTGACGGAGGCGCGCTTTTCCTCCGCCGAAAAACGGTACAGCTGCGACTGGAGCAGACGGGCGGACTCCTGACCGGCCACCATCTTGCCGAGCCGTTCCTTTTCCGGCTCCAATTTGAGCAGGAGCTTGCGCAGACGGTTGGCCTCGGCGAGATGCGGCTTCGCGGCTTCGGCGCGGGACAGGGCGGCGATGCCGCGCAGCACCTGCGCTTCTCCGGCGGCGGCGCACGCCCGGAGCGGATCTTCGATGATCAGTTCCTCGCGCGATGTCCCGTCGGCGTTGCGTCGACGTTCGGGCGGCAGAGGCCACGCCGAAAGCTCGCGGTCCCCGGCGGCGTTCTCGTAGAGGAACAGATCCCCGCCTCCGGCTTCGAGGTCCATGAGCAGGGCCACCTGTTCGTCGGGCGGCAGCAGGGGCAGGGTGCGGCGCAGCGGCGGCGTGAGCACTGGCCAGTCGCGCCAGCCGTCGCCCGCGCAGACGGCCTCCCAACGCGCGGGATCGGGCCATGCGGGCGTTTCCGGCTCGGGCGGCGCGGCGAAGAGCAGGGACGGCCCCTCGCGCAGGTCAAGGCACAGCCAGCACTCTGCGTCGCCGTTCACGCGCAGGTGGAGACGGCGGCCCACCCAATCGACGAGCACGTCGATGACCCGGCGGTCCGACAGGTATTTGCGCAGACGCATGGTTTCGGCCGGCGGCGCGCTGCCGACGGGAATCTTGTGGGCGGAGAGGAACAGGAATGGGGCCTTGCGACCGGCGCGGAGGAAGAGGAAGCGCTTTCCGGCTCCTCCGTAGAGCGTGAACAAGGTCACGTCCCGGCTCGGCTGATGGATTTTTTCGATCCGGCACCCCATGAGCGCGGGCGCAAGCTCGTCGCACAGGCGGCGGAACACATGGCAGTCCATGCAATGCCTCGTGAGATCGGGAGGATGAGACGGGCGGAGGGCCGCCCTCGGATGGGAAGCCCGCCGGAGGGGAACTTCGGCGGGCCGGATAATTATTCGCCCCGGATGGATTCCCCTTCTTCCTGACGGGCCTTGCAGTTGATGCAAAGCTTGGTCACAGGACGGGCCTTGAGGCGGGGAATGCTGATTTCTTCACCGCAGTCTTCGCAGATTCCGTACGTTCCGTCGTCCAGACGCTGGATGGCGGCCTGAATCTTGCGGATCAGGCGGCGTTCACGGTCGCGGATACGCAACGTGAAGGCGCGGTCGGATTCCGCGGAAGCTCGATCGGCGGGGTCGGCAAAGAGCTCGTTGCTGTCGGTCAGATCCTCCAGCGTGGAATCTCCCTTGTGCTGCGCCTCTTCAAGCATATTGTTGAGGAGCGTACGAAAATATTCGATGTCCTTCTGTTCCAAGAAACTACCTCCTGGCGACTTGCCCGCGTGGGGAAAGCCGACCTCAAGCTGGTGTAGAGTTTCCTCATATACCCAAGAAGACTGGGTTCGTAAAGTGAAACCTGCACCCGGCCCGCAATCAATAACGTGAGGAAAAGGGCAAAGTCGCCCCTTCCGTTAGTCCGGCACTTGGAGTATAAGCACCCATGCCGTTGAAACCGCAATTCTCTCCAAGGAGTATAGACGCATGAGCGGAAGCAATGCCCGCAGCAATGCCATCAGAGCCATCACCAGCTACAAGCCGGACCTCGCCCCCCTGAATTACGCCGACACCAAGCCGACCGAAATCTACGGCAGCAACGTGTTCAGCGACAAGGTGATGAAGGAGCGCCTGCCGAGGATCGTCTACAAGTCCCTGCGCAAGACCATCGAACAGGGGGTGCAGCTCGATCCTTCGCTGGCGGACATCGTGGCTTCCACCATGAAGGACTGGGCCATCGAAAAGGGCGCGACCCATTTCACGCACGTCTTCTACCCCCTGACCGGGCACTCCGCCGAAAAGCACGACGGGTTCCTGTCTCCCGACGGCAACGGCGGCGTGATCACGGAATTCAGCGGCAAGATGCTGAGCCAGGGCGAAGCCGACGGCTCCAGCTTCCCCTCCGGCGGTCTGAGAAGCACCTTCGAGGCGCGCGGCTACACCGCGTGGGACGTGACCAGCCCCGCCTACCTTATGGAAAACAGCAGCGGCATCGTGCTGTGCATCCCCACGGCCTTCCTGTCGTGGACGGGCGTGGCCCTCGACCGCAAGACCCCGCTCCTGCGTTCCAATCAGGCCCTCAACAAGCAGGCCAGCCGTATCCTCAAGCTGTTCGGCAAGAAAACCAGCCTGCCCGTCATCTCCTACTCCGGGCTGGAACAGGAATTTTTCCTCATCGACCGGAACTTCGTGTTCGGTCGTCCCGACCTGCTCACCGCCGGGTGCACGCTGTTCGGCGCCAAACCGGCCAAGGGACAGGAATTCGAGGACCAGTATTACGGCGTCATGCCGCGCCGGGTCATGAGCTGCATCACGGAGGCGGAACGCGAACTGTACAAGCTCGGCGTGCCGGTCCGCACGCACCACAACGAAGTGGCTCCGAGCCAGTACGAGATCGCTCCCGTGTTCGAGACGGGCAACCTCGCCATCGACCACAACCAGCTCATGATGACCGTGCTGAAAAAGGTGGCCAAAAAGCACGGCCTGCACTGTCTGCTGCACGAAAAGCCGTTCAGCGGGATCAACGGTTCGGGCAAGCATCTGAACTACTCCATCGGCAACGCCGAAGTGGGCAGCCTGTTCGATCCCGGTGAAACGCCGCATGAAAACGCGATGTTCCTCGTGTTCCTCGTGTCCGCGATCCGCGCCCTGCACAAGTTCGGTGGGCTCCTCCGGGCCACCGCCGCCGCCGCGTCCAACGACCACCGTCTCGGCGCGAACGAGGCTCCGCCGGCGATCATGTCCATGTTCCTCGGCGACCAGCTGACCGACGTGCTGGAACAGTTCCGCGTCGGGCAGGTGAAGGGCTCCAGGGGCAAGCGTCTCATGAGCGTGGGCGTGGACACCCTGCCGCCGCTGCCCGCCGATCCCGGCGACCGCAACCGCACCAGTCCCTTCGCCTTCACCGGCAACCGCTTCGAGTTCCGCGCGCTCGGCTCCAGTATGCCCGCCTCGGCCTCGCAGACGGCCCTGAACACCATGATGGCTGATTCGCTGGACTATGCCGCCACGCGCCTCGAAATACTTTCCGGGGGCGATCCCGAGAAGCTGCACGCCGCCGTGGGCAAGCTCATTCAGGAGATTGTGGAGGATCACAGCGCGGTCATCTTCAACGGCGACGGCTATTCGGAAATCTGGCATCAGGAAGCGGAACGCCGCGGCCTGCCCAACTACCGCACGACGCCCGAAGCGTTGATGGTGTACACCAGTCCCGACGTGGTGGATCTCTACGGCCGGTTCAAGGTGCTTTCCCGTCAGGAGCTCAAGGCGCGTCAGGAAATCTACATCGAGCAGTATTGCAAGACCATCCGCGCCGAGGCGAATCTCGTCATCCGCATGGGCCGGACGATCATCTATCCCGCCGGACTGCGGTTCCAGCAGGAGCTGCTCCGGGCCTGCCTCGACATGCGCGCGCTGAACCGCGAGCCCGACACCGTGCTTCTCGACGACATCGACGACACGCTGCGCGGGCTTCGCGAGGCGCTTGAGCATCTCGAAGCCAACGTGGACATGCCCATCGAAGACATCGTGCAGGAAGCGCACCACAAGTGCACCGTGGTCATCCCGGCCATGAACGCCGTCCGTGTCCTCGCCGATCATCTCGAAACCATCGTCCCCGAAGACCTCTGGCCTCTCCCGAGCTATCAGGAGATGCTGTTTGTGAAGTAGAGGAGGATTGGGGAAGGGGCGTTGCGGGGCCTTTCCCGGAGCGTCGGTTTCCCGGTTCTTCCGCAAGAAAACCTCCCGGACGGCAGGCTTGTCCGGGAGGTTTGTTTTTGGAGGATGCGCCGTAGGATATGGGGCCTATCGGCCTGATGCAACATACAAAGAGGCTTCCTTCGCTTGAAGGAAGCCTCTGGTCTTTTCAGCGCATTACCCGGAGACGCGCGCCTCCGGACGGAACCCGTGCAATTCCCCCGCCCGGCATGGACCCATATGAAAGTCTTTGAAAAGAATAGGGAGGGGTTTGGGGAGGGGAAGGGGAAACTTTCTGGAGAAAGTTTCTCCTTCCCCTCC
>CAUHBW010000286.1 GCA_959604115.1 uncultured Bilophila sp.
GTAGCCCCGGCCAACCGGGGGGCGGGGTGGTAACAGTCCCCCCTACGGATCCCCCCCCCTCCCCCGAACCCCCACCCTTCTCTTCAAAGACTTTTGACCTTATCGAATCCTTCTTTGAAGCGTTCCCGGTTGCGGAAAGGTGGGGTAATGAGGTGGATTTATGGGAAGAAGAAAGGCCGTTCCGGTTGCGGGGCGGCCTTTTTTCGCGCTTCCGTAACGCCGGATTGGATGGTAGAGCATGGCGACGTTGAGACGTTGGCACGCGAAGCGGCGCGGGCGCCGCCGGAGACTGTGCCCTTCGGCGGAATGGAGCTTTGAAACGTGACGTTTTCAAAGGGAATCCGCTGCCGCTTCTTCATCACACGACGGTCGCCTGGTCAGGACTGTTGGGAACAGGATTCGCAACGGGTTCTCGCCGGGAGGCGAAAAGGATTCCCATGTTTTCCATTCCGCACACAGAAGCCGATTTTCTGCTTTCTTCGTACCGTTACGACCTGCCGCCCGAGCGCATCGCGCAGCATCCCGGTGAGCGCGGCGCGTCGCGCCTGCTGGTGCTCGATCGCGAAAGCGGGGGGCGTACGCATACGTTTTTTTCCCATTTGCTCGAATATTTGCCGAAAGACGCGTTGCTGATCGCCAACAATTCGCGGGTCGTTCCCGCGCGGATGCTCGGGCAGCGTCCCACCGGCGGGAAGATGGAATTCCTGTTGCTGACGCCCATGCCGTTGCTGGAGCGGCAGGGCGAAGGCGGCGGCTGGCATTGCGCAGAGGCCGACGGGCTCATCAAGCCCGCCAAGAATGCCAAGATCGGGGACATGCTGGAGTTCGGCGACGATCTGCGCGTGGAGGTGCTGGCCAAGGGCGAATTCGGACGTCACAAGGTCCGGCTGCACTGGACCGGGGACATCCGGGCCATCTTCGAGTCCCGGGGCCATCTGCCTCTGCCCCCATACATCCGGCGTGAGGACACGGGCGACGACCGGGGTTCGTACCAGACCGTCTACGCCCGCGAGGACAAGGCCGGTTCCGTGGCCGCACCCACGGCCGGTCTGCATTTCACCCCCGAATTGCGCGCGCAAATGGCCTCTGCGGGCATCGAATGGGCGGAAGTGACCCTTCACGTCGGCTACGGCACGTTCAGTCCCGTACGCTGCGAGGACATCCGCGAACACGTCATGCACGCCGAGTTCGTGGAAGTGCCGCAGGCCACTGTGGACGCCGTCCGCCGTGCCAAGGCCGATGGGCGGCCCGTCATCGCGGTGGGCACCACGTCGGCCCGTACGCTCGAAGGCGTCGCCGGGGTCCGCGGCGGCATGCTGGAGGCGCATCAGGGCTGGATCAACTGCTTCATCTGGCCGGGCTACGACTTCCGGGTGATCGACGGGCTGATCACCAATTTCCACCTGCCGGAATCCACGTTGCTGATGCTCGTTTCCGCGCTGACGGGCCGGGAACGGATGCTCGAAACCTACAATGAGGCCGTGCGGATGCGGTATCGCTTCTTTTCCTACGGCGACGCCATGCTGATCCGCTGAACGTTTGCCAACCGTCGGGCGGTGCTTATCTTGTACGGACAAAGGAGGCTGCCTTATGTGGGAAACCCTGTTTGTGATTCTGGCCGTCGTCGCGGCGCTCGTCGTGCTGCGAGTGGCGAAAAAGGCCGGGCTGGACATCATGCCCTGCGGTTGAGGCGTCCGAGCGGTTCCCCGTGCGGAAACCGGCAAGAAGGACAAGGATGAACACCTCATCATCAAGTAGGCGTCATGACTGAAGCCATTATCCTCATCATCGTGTTGGGCGTTACCGTGGGCATTCTCTGGCTCGCCAAACGGCACGGCATCGTCATGCGCGTCGATGCCGACGGCCTCGAAGCCTTGCCCAAGGAGCTTCACGAAGCGGAGATGCGCGAAAAGGAAAAGAAGGGGCATCTCCAATGATTCCTCGTTGTTCCTTGAGTTAGGAACAACATGCAGACAATGAAGGGTTCATATGCTGAAGGCCCGTTCCGATACATTTCGGAACGGGCCGTTTTTATGTGGTTTTCTGGGCATGCTCGTGCTTGCTCCGCCCCTTTTCGTCTAAAAGGCGCGAAACGCGGTCCGCCGTAGTCCTTCACAATATGTTATTCTATGGTATTTTAAACTGTTACAATAGTTACGAACTGTATGGAAACAGGATTATGAACAAGGCTTGAGATATGGGGAGCCGGAAACGTATGGCAGCCTTCGGGGAACGTTCTTTTTGAACTTGATTTTTTATTGATATTTCTCTGTGTTGATTACTTTACGCACAGCTTGTGAACAAGGTTATGAACAATTGCTGTTTCCGACCGGCTGGTAGGGGCGAAGGAGGAAAGGGAAGGGAAGGCTGGAACGGAAAAGGACGTCGAAAGGGAATTGTCGGGAACGGTTTTATTTTTACTTGGTATTCAAGATGATTATGTTGATTAGGAACAGCTTGTAAACAGAGTTGTGCACATTGATTTTCGCAGAAGGAACAGCGGACGTTCTGTTCGCAGGGTGGAAAAAAAGCCCCCTTGCGGAGGCTTCGAGGCGAGATGGAGGAGCGGGGTCAGCTTTTCTTTTCCCACCATTTCCGATCCGGGCCGAGATACCACCAGTCGGTGTGGTCGGTTCGGAGGATGGTCTGGGCCAGTTCCTTGGCAATGTCGGTACGCAGGCGTTCCAGTGCGCTTTCGAGCCATTTGTCGGCATAACGGTTGCCGAGGTCGCTTTCCCGTTTCAGATTGAGGATGAGGTCGAGCTGATCCGCGTCGTGGGCCAGCAGGGATTCCCGCGTTTCCCGGCCCGCATGCTCGTCCCAGATGGACAGGACGTCCGTTTCGAGTCCGGTGCCCGCAACGGCGTCTTCAAGCGCCTCACGTTCCCGTGAGGTGTCGTAAATGCGATTCACGTAATTGAAGTCACCGGTGCGCGCTTCCGGAAGGTCATGGAAGAGGCAGAGCATGACCGTACGGGCCGCATCGGCGCCGGTTTTTTTCGCCAGCGCATACCCGATGACCGCCGTGCGGTGGGAATGTTCCGCCACCGTTTCCTGCCCGGAACCCAAAAACTTGTAGCCGCTCCGGGGCGTGTGCCGGAGCATGCCTACCTCGTTGAGAAAATCCGTGAGGCGCTGCATCGCGTCCCGCTGCTTGATTTGTTCTGCCGACATGGAAACCTCTAAAGAAGATGCGTATGGATGAACGTGCGGCGTCGAGAAGCCGGTTGCCGTCGTGGAGGTGTATGCCTCGCAAGGCAAAAAGTCCCGAAGGAAGAGGGGCGTCTTCGGAAGAAGAGCCTTCAGGATGGTCTCCGAGTCTCAAGGATGGGACCGCGAGGCGGCGTTTGCTCATCGAAAGGGGCGGTTCCCCGTTTTTCACATTGTAATCACTTGTCCTTTTTCCAGCTTTCGCCTACGGCCTTGCCCGAAGCCCATGCCCAGTGCAGATTGTAACCGCCCAGTAACCCCGTAACGTCGAGCACTTCCCCGGCGAAATACAGGCCGGGTTGCTTGCGGCTTTCGAGGGTGCGCGGGTTGACGTCGCGGGTGTCCACGCCTCCGGCGGCGGCTTCGGCGTGGCCCATGCCTTCGGAACGGGTCGGCACGACGATGTGATCGTGCAGCGCCAGAGCGAGGGCATCGCGATCCTTTTTGGCGAGTTGCGCCACTTTCCGAGAGGCCAGCGTTTCGGGGACGAGGCGTTCGGCAAGCCGTGTGGGCAGGTGTTTCTTGAACAGCCCCAGAACCGTGCTCTTGCCGTTTTCCGGGGCGTGCATCAGTTCCAGCGCGGATCGGCCGGGCAGAAAATCGATGTGCAGCGGTTCGCCCGATTTCCAGAAACAGGAAGCCTGAAGAATGCCCGGTCCGCTCATGCCCTTGTGCGTGAACAGCAGGGGATAACGGAACGAGCGTCCGCCGGTGGAAACATTGGCGGGCAGACTGACGCCCGCGAGTCCGTGCAGGGGCCACGATTCGGGGAAGAGCAGCGGAACGAGCGCGGGACGTACGGGGATGACCTTGTGGCCCCACAGGCGGGCGAGGCGCATCCCGGCGTCGGTCGCGCCGCAGTCGGGCCATGCCGGGCTGCCCGTGGCGATGACGAGGCGTGGAGCCCGCACGCTGCCGCCGGAGGTTTCCACGGTGAACAGGCCGTCTTCGTACCGGATGTCCCCGAGCGTCCGGCGCAGCAGAATCTCGTTTCCGGTCTCGCGGCAGGCGTCCGTCAGTGCCTCGACCAGCCGGGCGGCCTGTTCCGTGCAGAAAATCTGCCCGTATTCGCGCTCCTCCCAGCCGATGCCGAAGCCTGTCAGCATGTCGAGGATGAAATCCGTGGAGCAGCGGCGCAGCAGGGCATCCGGAAAGCCCGTCTGCGAACAGACGTACCAGTCCGAAGAAAGAAACCGATTGGTAACGTTTCCCTTGCCGCCCCCGGCGAGGCGGACCTTGCGGCCCGCGACCGGGCTATGGTCAATTACGGCGCAGGAAAAGCCCCGCCGTCCGGCGGTCATGGCGCACATGAGTCCGGCGGCTCCGGCTCCGAGGATGACGGCGTCGCGGATCATTGCGGGATGCTTTTCAGCTTGCGGAACAGCGCCCGGAAGGCATGAGGCGGACGGCTGTGCTGGCGCTCGTTGCGGGCCTTGACGGTGAGGTCGCGGAGCTCCGCGGCGTCTTCCTCGGCGAATTCGGCGAGCAGGGCGTCCATTTCGGCGTCCGTGGCGATCATGAGATCGTCGCGCAGTTTTTCAAAACGCTTGAAACTGGCGGTTTCGCCCGCGTGTCCGAGCTTGAGGGCGTCGAGGGCTTCCCGCACGGTCTGCGGTTCGGCTTCTTCGCGCATCAGGCGTCCGATGTACTGCATCTGTCTGCGGCGGCCTTCGTGGGAACCGAGACGCTGCCATTCAAGGATGGCGGCGCGGATGTTCTCCGTGAGCGGCATTTTCGCCAGCACGGACGGCCCGAGGGCCGAGAGTTCCTCGCCCATGCGCTGGAGCGCGGTGCTGTCCCGCTTCTTCTGCGAGCGGCTGGGGCGGTCGTCTTCGTACTCGGAATCAGTTGTGTCCCATTGGTAACGATTTTTCGGCGGCATGGTGTCTTGGGGTGGTTGAGGGTTGCGGAGAAGTTATGGACGAATGCGGGGGAGGGCGCTTTTTTCAAAAAGTGCCCTCCCCCGCGCCCCTCCCGCAAAAATTTCGACTGGTGGGGAGGCGGCGCGCAAGGA
>CAUHBW010000287.1 GCA_959604115.1 uncultured Bilophila sp.
AAATTGGCGATGGCCCCGGTGAAGAAAATCAGGGCGCAGTTGGAAACCATGTCCGCGAAACAGGAGGCGTACAAGGCCATGTTGAGGGCCCTGCCCGCTTCTCCCCGCTCCGCCAGCGGGTAGCCGTCGAGGACGGTGCAGGCCGCGGCGGCCGTTCCCGGCGTGCGGATAAGGATGGCGGAAATGGAACCGCCGTACATGGACCCCTTATAGATGCCGAGGAGCAACATCAGGGAGGTAATCGGCGGGATGTAAAAGGTAAAGGGGAGGGCGAGCGTTACCGCCATAGCCCCGGTCAGTCCCGGAAGGGCGCCGATGATGACGCCTCCGAGCATGCCGCAGAGCAGGGCCAGCGCGTTCTGCCACGAAGCGATGAGGGATAATCCTGCGGCCAGAGCTTCAATCATGGCATGGGTCTCCTACAGGATAAGGGACCGGAAAGGCCCCAGTGGAACGGGGAGGGCCGCCAGCTTCACGAAAAAGACGTACAGCAGACAGCACAGGCACACATCCACAAGGATGAGCCTTGCCCAACGGCGTTCGCCGGAGAGCGCGGCGAACAGGGCGTACAACAGGAAGCTGCCCAGAATCATGCCGATTTCCTGAATGAACAGCCAGAAGATCAGCAGCAGGACGAACCCCGAACCGATACGGAGGGCGGCTCCCCAAGGGAAGCGCGCCGCCTGCGGGGAGGCGGACCGGGCCCGGCGGAGAGACAGGAACGTCAGCAGGAGGGACAGGGCAAGCGCCGCCGTGGCGATCCATGTGGGATACGCCGACGGAGGAAGCTGTCCCGGATCGTATACGGTGGGAACGTCAACGCCTCTGGGAATCAGGACGAACAGCACGAAGGCGAAAAAGGCGGAAAGGAAAAGACCTAACAGGGTATCGTTACGGGGATTGTCCATAGCGTCTCCCTCTGGAGATTTCTGTGTGGATAGGCAAGGGAGGCCCCTCCGCGCCTGCGCGCGGAGGGAGAACGGAACCTGATGGCGTGCGGTCAACGGATGAAGAGATCCAGCGATTCGCCGAGGGCTTCAAACTTTTGGACCTGCGCCTTGACGAACGCTCTGGTTTCTTCGGGCGTGAGTATCTGCGGGATGGAGCCCATGTTTTCCGTATGGCTGATCCATTCCGGATCGGCTTTGGCGTGCTGAAGGGCGGCGACCCACTTGTCCACGGCGGCCTGCGGCATTCCCTTCAGGCCGAACAGGGCGTTCCAGCCGAGAATGTTTTCCAGCTGGGGGAATCCGGCTTCGGCCGCCGTGGGAATGTTCGGGAAGTGCCTGAGGCGTTCCGGCGTGGTGACGGCCAGCGCGCGGAGGTTGCCGCCGTCCTGAAGCTGATCCTGCACGGCGGACAGGTTCAGTGCGCCGAAGACGACGTGTTTGCCGAGAATGGCGTTCTTGCCCGCCGCATCCGAAGGGAAGGGCACGCTGACCGCGCCGTTCTTGTCCACGCCGACGGCGTGCAGGAGCGTGTAGGCGGCGACTTCCTGAATGTTCAGGGCTCCCGCCGTACTGAAGCTGATCGTGCCCGGATGGGCCTTGATGTCGTCCGCGAGTTCCTTGAGCGTCTTGTAGGGGGCGTCCTTGTGGACGACGAAAACCAGCGGGTTGAGATCCAGCAGGCCGATGCAGACGAAATCGTCCCACTTGTACTTGATGGTTTTGTTCAGCGCCGGGATGATCGCGTTGTTCGCGACGCGCCCGGCAAGCAGGGTATAGCCGTCCGGCCTGCTCATGCGCGCGGTCATCGTGCCGACGACGCCGGCCGCTCCGGGTTTGTTCACTACCATGACCGGCTGGGAAAAGTCATTCTTGACGGCGCTTGCCAGAACTCTGGCCGCCACGTCACCCGCCCCTCCGGCTCCGAAGGGGCAGATGATGCTGATTGGGGAGCGGGGATAGGCGGACGCGGAGAACGCCGTAACCGCACACGAGAACAGGGCCGTAACCGTCAAAGCCAGAGCCGTGATTCTGGAATGTCGACGCATGATCGTCTCCTTGGGGACGACGCGCGGGGAAAAGCCGTCCCCGGCGCACCGTCGCCGCAGATGAAGGACGGCGCGCGGGCGTCCCGCGCGCCTGTCCCGTTTAGCGAATGAGGTAAGGAAGATCCGTCAGCTTAATCGCCTGGCGGGGACAGAGAAACACACAGGCGTCGCAGTACCAGCAATCATCCCGGTGGAGGGTGAAGGGGAAGCCCCGCGAGCTTTTGCCCAGCACGTTCATGGGGCACATATCAATGCACAGGCCGCATTTGTTGCAGCGCTTTTCGTCGACTTCAATCCATGAATACAGGGATTCGGCGGCAAGATTCGTATTTTGCGGTTCCATAGGATCAGTCCTCCGTCGTGGGCATGAATCGTCTCGGGGTTCCCATACCTTCCTCATCCAGATGAGCCTTCATCCACGGGTCGTCCGGCGGATTTTTCAGATGGGGATCGCGCTGGAACTGTTTGCCCACGTCAAACGAAAGAACAGGGTATTCGTAGTCCATGAAGTCCTGATAGTTCCACTTCGGCGCGGGGACGGCGCGGCGGCTGAGTGCGATGCCTCCGTCCGCGCCCTTCCTGACGACCACCCACTGTCCGTCCCATGCTGGATCCTTCGCGGGCATATCGAGACGCCAGTGCTGATACCCCCAGCGGCTTTCGGTGCGGTAAAGGCTGGCTTTGGCCATCATTTCCCCGACAAGGAGGATGCTGCGGATTTCGTGAACCTTCATCAAATCGTGATAATCAACGGCCTTGATGGAAGGAAGGTCTTCCTCGCGGATGCGGTTCATCCACCAGTCGGCCTTTTCGAGATAGGCGGGATTCTTCGGAGGCTTGATGTAATACTGGATGCGGGCTCTGGCCTTGTACTCCACCATGTTGGTGGGCAGGCCCTTGGCGCGGTGCAACGGAGCCTCGAACATGTCGGCTTCCTTACGAATCCACGATTTCAGGCCGTCCATGCAGAGCTGCCCGTGATTCGCGGCGAATGCGGCGGCCTGTTCCCCGATGATCATGCCCATGACGAACGCGCCGCCCAGATAGGACTGGGGCAGGCCCGCGTCCACATCGCCCGCGACGTAGAGGCCGGGCACGTTGGTCGCTCCGTTCCTGTCGCCGAGGATGCCGGAAAGCCCGTGCCCGCCGCAGGAGCCGATGGGTTCGTCCATCGAAAGTTCGACGGCGCGCTCGTCGTGGTAGTCCTTGTTTCGGCGGGTGTGGAACATGCCGCGCGTGGTCCGTTCGTTTCCGAACTGCACCTTTTCAATGATGCGGATCATGTCTTCGCTCAGGTGGTTGAGCTTCAGGTAGACGGGACCGCGTCCCTCGGCGAAGGTCTTCCACATGACGAGGCGGCTGTCGCCCGAAGCCCAGCCGTTGGCGACGATCCGGTCGCCGTTGCGGTCCACGGAGTAGGCCCCGCGCGGCGCGGCGACGTAGCTGCACGCCGGTCCCTCGTAATCCTTGATTTTTACGCTGGCTTGAATATACTCCATATTAACGAGTTCAGCTCCGGCCTCATAGGCGAGGGCGAACCCATCCCCGGAATTGCCGGGGAATTCGTACAGGCCGGAAAGGTAGCCCGATGTGGCCAGACCGAGACGCCCCGCGCAACCGGCGGTGAGGCAAACGGCCTTGGTCTTGAAATAGGTGTATTCCCCCGTGCGGATATTGAATGTCAGCACACCGGCGATTCTGCCGCCTTCCGTCACCAGCTTGATGGCGGGCGTGCGATCGCGGACGTCCGCCCCGGTGGCCCGCACGGCTTTGGCGAGGGCGCGTTTCATTTCCTCGCCGTGCATGGGGAGCAGCATCGGCTTGTTCGTGGGATGCAGATACCAAAGGCGGTAATTCCCGTTTTCATCGACGGGGAACAAATCGCCCTTGGGACGGTTCATGATTTCCTCAAGTTCGCGAACCACGTCTGGACAACGCTCGCCGAACGCATAGGCAACCTCTTGGTCGAGGACGCCTTCGGAAATCTTCGTCAGCATTTCCACAACATCCTCGGAAGTGCTGTAGGGCGGCAGGGCCATGGTGTTCAGAGCATCCATGCCCCGTCCTGCAGCACCCGAGGTTTCCATTTTGCTCTTGTCGAGCACGGTTATCCGCAAGTTCGGATCGGCCTTGTGCGCATGCAGTGCGGCAAAGGTTCCCGCCGCCCCTGCGCCGACGATGACGACGTCGGTTTCAACGATGTGATACATACTCAACTCCTGCCGTTATATGCGGTAACGAAGTCCCAATGACTTCGGGCCCGTCAGTATGCCCGGAAGATCTTCTTGCCGGGGATGCAATAGCTTCTCCTGTATTCATACGGATCATCCTTGTAGGTGAACGACAGCATTTCGATGAGCAGCGCCGGAGAACCTTCGGGAAGGTCCAGCCGCTCCGCGAGGTTGGCGTCCGCGGCGATGGCGCTGGTCAGCTCCTGCGTCGCCATGGTCGGCGTGGCGTAGTCGTTTTCCACGATCAGGGTGAGCGCCTGTTTCTCAAAACGGGAGGGCGCTTCGCTCACCAATCTGGGAAATCTTTCCGCCGCAAAATAGGATTCGATGAGTACGAACGGCTTGTTGTCCATACGCATCATGCGCGTCAGCCGGATAAGCCCGGCAGCGGGAGCGATCTTCAACGCCGCGTTGGCCACCGAGAAAGGCGGGATCGTTTCGCAGCGGATGAAGTGCGCGGAATAAGGGGGCTCAGGTTGATAAAAGCCCGGCTGGTTCCTGTAGAACCGCAGCTTCTCGCACCGGATGAAACTCCCGGCGACATAGGTTCCCTTTCCCTGAATACGATAAAGAAAACCTGCTGTTACGAGGTTGTGCAACGCCTTCTTGACGGTGCCGACGCTGACCTTGTGGGTGGAGGAAAGCTGTGCCTCCGAGGGAATCATGTCCCCCGGCAACCACCGGGACTGTTCGATGTCCCTACGGATAGCCTGCTCGATGCGCAGATAGGCCGGAAGGCGTATGTCGCCTTCGGCAACGATGGCCCCCGTGGGGGCGCTTGCATACAACATGGGTTCGTGAGTCATCTTTGTCTTCACTTCGTTCGTTGAGTGGAAAATACATATAGCTAGTTGTGTACTTGTATATATGAGTTGAGCATACAGATCACCTGAAGAAATGTCAACTTTTTTCACAAAAGGAAGCGTATTCTACGCTGCGGCATCGTTTTTGTGCCTCA
>CAUHBW010000288.1 GCA_959604115.1 uncultured Bilophila sp.
TGTTGAACTGCGAACCGCTCTCATAGCCGACCATGATCGCCGCCGTGCTGGCGTCCTTCCCTTCGACCAGCATGAGCCGTTCCGCTTCGTAAAGACGCAGGCGTTTCTGGAACTGGAGCGGGCTCAGGCTCGTCACCTGTCTGAAATGCCGGTGAAAGGTCGAAGGGGCCATATTGACCCGCCGGGCCAGTTCCTCGATATGAAGGGGCCTTACATAATTTTCCCGCAGCCATGAAATGGCCCGGGCAATCTGGCTGGCCTGCGTGCCGCCGGTACTGAACAGCCTCAGGCACCCTCCCTGGCTCCCCGCGAGCAGATGGAAATGAATCTCGCGGAGAATCATGGGGGCGAAAATCGGTATCCTTGACGGCGTATCCAGCAGATCGACAAGCCGGGTAAAGGCTTCAAGCAGGTCTTCGCCCGCCTCGGAAATGACCACGGGATTTGAAGGGATCGCCTGCGACGTCACGATGGAAGGCATTTCTGTTATCAACTGCGTGATGATATGCCTGTCCAGTTTGATCGACAGCGAAAGAAAAGGCCGTTGCGGAGAAGCCTGCGTGATATGGAACACGCCCGGCATGTCCACGCCGACGACCATGCAGCGCCGTTCGCCGTAGTTGGCCTCCTGATTGCCGATCAGGGAACGTTTGAATCCCTGCACCACCAGTGCGGCTATGGGGTAATAGAAGCATTTTGCCGCGGAGGTTTCCTCGTCGAAACGGCTCAACGCCAATCCGGGAATCGCGGTTTCCAGTCGGGACTGTTCCGGCAACCATCGAAGCATCTTTTCTTTGAGGACACCGTTGCGTTCCTCTACGCCCATCTTTTCGGACATGCGCAATCTCCAGCAATCATGACAGATTACATTCTATTACACTCATTTTCTTCACGTAGCGCGTTTCAGGCCGTATGTCCAGTCCCACTGGATGGCCTCGGTTCGGCGTCGTTACGCGATACCCCGCCCCCCGCCGGGCGGGCACCCCAAGGACGGTTCGAGCGGAACAGGCAAAGCTCGGACAGTATCGTGTCTACCGCGTACCCGCAGGCCGCACCATCATCCAAAGAAAACATAAGGAGTGCGGCGGTGTCCGATGAGACGGCGAACGCCGTTCCTTCACCTCCATCCTGTTGCACGAAGAAGTGTTTCCCGATGAAAGACGTAAGGAAACCGATTACGCCAACAAACGGTTTCACCCAAAACAGGATTCATGCCACGACGCTTTCACAAACGAAGCCCTCCATGTTTCGATGGAGGGCCTCACCGTTTTTTGAAAAGGACGTTTCGCCCGCTAGAACTTATACGTAAAGCTCAGGTTGACGCCCTGCCCCGTCCGGTGTTCGGACGCCTGCACGCCGTAGTTGAGGCCGAAGGACAGGTTGTCCTTCGCCACCTCAAGACCGATTGTGCCGTCAACGCTGGTCGCGTCCATGATCCGCGAGGTGACGGTGTCCGACGCACCCACGCCGCGCACGCTCGCTCGGGTCTTGGCCTTCAGGTCGCCCGTCGCGGGCACGACCGAAACGTCGGCCCTCGGCTTTACCTTCCAGCCTGACTTGGTTTCGAAATCGCGGCTGAAGCTCACGCCCACCGGGAAGGTCCAGATGTGCCGCGTATCCTTGCCGATGCGGAACACATCGTGATCATTGATGCGCGACGTGAAGGCGTCGGTGGTCACGCCCAGATAGCGCACCCCGGCGTGGGGCATCACGTCCACCCAGTCCGTGCCGAGCAGGTACTCGCCGCGCAGGCCCGCCGTCAACACGCCGGTGTCCACATCGGCCTCAAGCGGCCCGAGTTGCAGAGAAGCGGGCAGATGCTGCTTTATGTCGTTCTTGCCGGACGAATAGCCGAGATCGGCCACGACGTTCAGGTTGTCCCGGGTCCACGCGCCGTACAGGCTCACGCCCCAGAAGTCGAACTCGTTCTTGGTCCGGTTGAAGTCGCCGCGCGAACGGGAAGTGCCGCTCCCGGCGTTCAAAGCCAGACCGGCACGGAAGGAGCCGAACGTGTAGTCTCCGCCGAACACGACGCCCCCAAAATCGGCGTTGTACCCGCCGTCAAGGGAGCCCGCGCCGAAGCCGCGCGCCCGTTCCGCACCGTACAGAGCGTTGATCCAGAGGTTCAGGCCGTCTTCACGCACGGCTCCGCCCTTCCGGGCGACCATGCGCGCAAGCGACACCTCATCCTGAATGGCCTCCGCGGACGATTGCGCCGTAGCCACGGCCATACCCTGCGCGCCTCCGGCGACCGCGATCTGCGCCGCGCCGTCGATGGTCCGCACGGCCTCGGCCTTGCCGAGATAGTTTTCGTTCACGGAACGGGACAGGAACCGGATGCCCATGTTCGCGCCGCCGACATCGTTCAGCCCCTTGCCCCAGACGGCATCCATCGTATTGTCCAGCGACAGGCCGGGCAGGACGTCGGACGCATGTTGCGCCTCGGCCTTCACTCGGACCGAGCCGTCCTCCGCCGTGGCAAGCGCCAGCTTCATGAGCAGGTCCGGCGTGAAAAGATTCGCGCCGCTCCAGCCCTTGACGTCATTGTCCGCAAACCCGGACGTGATGGCGTAGTCGCCCTGCGTGACGCCGTCCATAAGCAACTTCGCGTTTTCGGCCACGCGCAGCGTGCCGCCTTCGGAGTTCAGGGCCGCCGCTCCGTTGAGTCCGGAACCGTCCACGATCAACAGGGAGCCGTCCGCAAACGTGGCGGTGTTCGGCGTCAGGCCGGGAACGCTGGTCAGCGAACCGTCCACGACAAGAGCCCCCTGCGCCGCATCCAGCGTTTGCGGCCTGCGGACGGCGAGCGCGGCGGTCACGTCGTGCCGCCCCCACGTCAGCCCGGAACGGGCGAACGCGTCCCGCGACCAGTCGGTCGAGGTATCGCCAAGTACAAGCAGCGCATTCTGGCCGACCGCGACCGAGCCGTCCAACCGGTCGTCCGCAAAGGTAAAGGCACCATGCGAGGCGTCGTCCAGCGTATCCTCGCCCTTCCAAGCCGGATCGAGGAACAGGGAGCCGCCGCGCAGTTGGGTCCGGCGGGAAACGACCTTGCCCGAAGCCTTCTCGTCGCCGATCAAGACCCGGACGCCGGATGTGCCGGTCAACGCATCCGTCACCAGCGTGCCCACCACATGAATGTCGCCGCCGGATGCCTCCACGGAGGAGGATTCCAGCGCGCCGGAAACATGGGTTTCGCCGTCGCTCTGGCTCAGCGCGCCGATACGCGCCGTTCCGGAAACGCTCAGCCTGCCCCCGCCAAGCTCCACCGAGTCGGACGAGAGCGTTCCGGCTACGTTCGTTTCTCCGCCCGTCTGCCGGATGGTCGATTGCAGCCGCGCGGACTCGGCGACGTTGATCGTGCCGCCGTGGTTGTTCAGCCCGGCGACGTCCGCCGTGCCGGTTTCCGCGTTGGCCTCGCCGGTGATGGTGTGCTCCCCGGCCCGCACGTTCACGACGCTGGCTTCGGCGATCTGTACGTTGCCGGTCAGCCTCCCGCCTGATTCCATGGCGGATGTGCCGAGATTCAGCACGCCGGACGAAGTTTCTCCCTTGACCGTGCCGCCGACATAGACATTGACCGGATCGGACTTGCCTTCTCCGGCCCGCACCAGCGGCGTATCGGACGAACCGCCCACCAGCGTGAGGTAATGCCCGCCCGTCACCATGACGCTTGCGCCGTTCGCGCCGAGATCGACGTTCTTGGCACCGATGCTCCCCGGAAGCGATTCGGCATTGCGGAACGGTTCGTCGTCCACTGCCCCCGCGCCCACGACGAGGTTCTTGCCGGTTCCCTGTTCCGTACCGGTAGTGATCGTCACATTACCAAGAACCACATTGTTGAGCTGGTTGTTGTTCAGCTCGGTTACGGAGACGTTGCTCGACGGCGTGGTGACGTCGGGATCAGGCTCGGGTGCCGGAGGAACGGGCGTGGGATCGGGATCAACGACCGGAGGCACCGGATCGGGGTCCACTTCCGGCGGTACGGGATCGGGATCAGGCACCGGATCAGGATCGGGATCAACGACGGGCGGGACAGGATCGGGATCAGGGTCTACAACCGGAGGTACGGGATCTGGTTTCGTGTACAGGTTTCCCGTAAACGTGACTTCCTTCCCGGAAGAGGGCGTCTGAGCCTCGACTTGCGTGGCGTCCAGCGCGTCGGCCGCGTTTTTGGCGTATTCCAGATTGTACTTGGCGTCGTCGAACGAAACCAGACCAGACTGGAAATCCCAGTTGTCCGACGCGAGCTTCACGCCGCCGGGATTCGTATTGCCCCCGGAAGCGTTCAGGGCGGTAGTGAAGATCTGTCCGGTGTTGGTCACCAGAGTACCGCCCGCAAGGGTCAGCTTGCCGCCGGGGATGCCTGAGTCTTGATCCTCGGCGGCAAAGGAGAATGACGGCAGTTCCAATGAACCACCTGTTATGGTCACCACATTTTTGATATTCCAGTCACGAGCAACACGCATGACGCCCGCTTCGATATCAACCGTTCCCTGACAGTCCTCCAGAGAAGAATTGATTTGCAGGTTCCCTTCTCCCGTCTTCAACAAGGAAGAATCTTCCATGATCCCAAGGGAATCCCTCTTCGTATCCGGCCCGGCATAATCGGGAGCGCCTATTTGCAGTTCCTGTCCGGCGTTAATATCGAATGTCGCCGAAGAGCGCAGCAAGTAAAGAAAGCCCCCTTCATCCGCCGTATTGCCCGATATGGCGGGAGCCGCCGCCGTTTCCGTCACATGGAAAACAATTGAGCCATCCTGCACAAAAAGCCCCCCTCCAGCCTGAGGAGCCATATTATTCCTGAATACAGGATTTGTTACGGCGAACGAACTTGAAATGCCGCAAACGGCACCGCCCAACTCCCCAGCCCGGTTGCCTTCCATAATCGTCCCACTCAGCTCTACGTTGGGAGTGTCCTGCACATAAACCGCCCCGCCGTACTTGTCAGCCACATTGTCTTGAATCGTCGAATTCTTCACGGAAAGACCACTTGAAGAAGAATAGAAGACGCCCCCGTATGCGGCCTGATTCCCCCCTGCAAAAGAATCGGAGAATGTCACCGATGAGCTGGCTTTTGCGCAAAGAACTCCACCAAAATTTGTGGCCGCATTCTTTTTAAACGTCGAACCCGTTATAGAGAAAAGGCTTGAGGAGCTATAGGCAACACCTCCATTG
>CAUHBW010000289.1 GCA_959604115.1 uncultured Bilophila sp.
GTGCGGCTGCCGGGATCTGCCGGGGGGACACGTGGAATTGAACATATATAAACCATATGTTGGGAGAAATCATTCAACTGCCCGCAGGTGAGATCGACGGGCAGCCTCTGCTCGCCCGGCTCGTGCGATGCGGATTTGACGAGATGGAGGAAACCCGGAACGAACCCCATGAAGGCGAGCTGATCGCCCATCATACGGGGGGTTCCATCTACATTATCCGCTGGAAATCCGTTCCGTTGGGCGATCCCGGAGACGACGGGCTTGTGCGTCTTGTCACAATGACGAAACTTCCGGTCGATCAGATCAACCGGGTGGCCGAGCTGCCATGGCAGGAACTGACGGTTCTCCTCGACTCCATCCACGACGGCATCTGGGTCATCGACGCCGACGGCATCACCCTGCGCGTCAACAAGGCGATGGAGCGCATCGCCGGGCTGCGCGCCGAAGAGGTCATCGGCAAGCACGTGACCGAGCCCATGCACAAGGGACGCTTCGAAACCTGCGTCACCCTGCGCGCCCTCATCGAAAAGCGTTCCGTCACCATGTTCGACGACTATTCCAACGGCAAACGCTGCCTGAACACCAGCACGCCCATCTTCGACGAAAAGGGCAACGTCTGGCGCGTCATCGCCTCCATCCGAGACATGACCGAACTCGAAACCCTCCAGCGCAAGCTGACCGATCTGGAGATGGAAACCCTCGCCTACAAGGCGCGGCTGGAAAACCTCGAAACCGAAATGGACGCGGGATTCGTCGGGCACAGCGCGCCCATGCGCCGCCTGCGGAAGGAAGCCTCCAAGGCCGCCCGCACCGAGGCCATCACCCTCATCCTCGGCGAAACCGGCACCGGCAAGACGCTCACCGCCAAGGCCATACACGACATGAGCCAGCGCAGCGCGGAACCCTTCATCGCGGTGAACTGCGGGGCCATCCCCATGTCGCTCATGGAATCCGAGCTCTTCGGCTACGAAAAGGGCGCGTTCACCGGCGCGGCCAAGACCGGCAAGCCCGGCATGTTCGAGCTGGCCCACAAGGGGACCCTCCTCCTCGACGAAATCGGCGAACTGCCCATGCCCATGCAGGCCAAGCTTCTTCAGGTACTCGACGGGCACCCCTTCCACCGCGTGGGCGGCACCAAGCCCATCACCGTGGACGTCCGGGTCATCGCCGCCACCAACAAGCCGCTCGCGGACATGGCCTCTTCGGGGCAGTTCCGCGAGGACCTTTTCTACCGCCTCCGCGTGCTGACCGTGGAAATCCCCCCCCTGCGCGATCGCCCGGACGACATTCCCGTCCTCGCCATGCACTTCCTCCACGAAATCATCAAGAAAAACGGCCTGCAAAAGAATTTCGACCCGCAAGTCCTGAACTGTTTCCTCACCTATCGCTGGCCCGGCAACGTCCGCGAACTCCGCGCCCTCGTCCAGTCGCTGGCGACCATGAGCGAGGAGGAAACCATCACCATGCAGGACCTGCCCGAGTACATGCGGGCGCAGTCCCTCCAGCCGCAGGGCGCGGTGTCCTTTCGCCAGCCCATGCGCGAGGCGGTCGCGGAACTGGAACGCAACATGATCATGGCGGCGCTGGCCGAAACCGGCAGCACCTACAAGGCCGCCCGGCGGCTCAAGGTCAGCCAGTCCACCATCGTCAGAAAGGCGCAGCGCTACAAGATCGGCCTCGTGGAAGTCTCCCACCCGTAAGGGAAAAGCCTTCCCCGCCCAAAGCGCGTTTCCGTTTCCAACATCGGGATTTGCCAGCCTTTTCCCGGCGGACGCAGGTTGACACGTTCGCTCCGCGTGGGCTAAAGCCCAAGCTCGGGTATGGGGTGAATACGTCGTCTGTAACGCGTAACGGAGGGGTTTCCATGTTGAAGAACCTGCTTGCCGCCGTTGTGACGCTGTCCTTCCTCGCCACACCCAACATGGTTTCCGCACAGGAAAAAACGATTCTGCAAGTGGGCCTCGGCGATCCCATCGATTCCGAAATGGGCGCCATCGGCACCCGCTTCAAGGAAGTGGTGGAAGCCCGTTCCGGCGGCAGGGTCGAAGTCCAGCTTTTCCCCTCCGGCCAGCTCGGCGACGAGACGGAGATGATCCAGAACGTCCGGGCCGGAAATCTTGACATCGCCGTCGTCGGCATCGCCAACACGGTCCCCTTCGTCAAGAAGCTCGGCATCCTGACCATGCCCTACATCTTCGACGATCTGTACGACGTCGTCCGGGCCACCACCGGCCCCGCCCACGATCTGCTCAACGGTTACGCCGTGAACGAGGGCGGTTTCCGCATCCTCGGCTGGACCTACACCGACTACCGCTACCTCTCCAACTCCCGCAAGCCCATCAGAAACCTAAACGACATCCGAGGGATGAAGTTCCGGGTGCCGCAAAGCGCCGTGCTCCTCGCCAGCTACAAGGCGTGGGGGGCCAATCCGATTCCGCTTTCGTGGGCCGAAACCTTCACCGCGCTCCAGCAGGGCGTGGTGGACGGACAGTGCTACGGCTACATCACCTTCCTCGCCTGCCGCTTCAACGAGGTGCAGAAGTACGTCACCGAGGTGCATTACACCTATCAGCTCCAGCCCATGATCCTCAGCCAGCGCGCCTATAAAAAGATGTCTCCGCAACTCAGAAAGCTGGTCGTCGACGCGGGCCGCGACGCGCAGGAATACTGTCTCGCCTTTCAGCTTACGGAAGGGGTGAAGGCACGGCAGCGGGTCATCGAATCCGGCGTGCTGGTCAGCCAGCTGGAAGACGAGGAGGACTGGAAGCGGGCAGCCGTTTCCAAGGTCTGGCCGGAGATGGAAGCCTTCGTCGGGGGGAAGGACGCCATCAACGCCTTCCTGTCCGCCATCGGAAAGCGTCCCTGGAAATAGTCCCGGCGCGAGTCCCCGGAGCCGTCTCCGAAGGGTTGTCTCTTCCCGCGCGCTCCTGTACTGGAAAACGGAGACCCCGGTTCCGGGAGGGAACACGATGTCCAAGAAAACCCTGCTTGTCTTTCTGGACAACTTCGAAAGCTACGTCAGTCAGATCCTGCTCGCGTTTTTCGTCTGCACCCTGCTGCTGCAAATCTTTCTCCGCGAGTTCGGGCATCCGCTCTACTGGACGGAAGAACTCGCGCGCTATTCCTTCGTCTGGTTCGTGTTCTTCGGCGCGGCCTATGCGGCCCGACTGGCGGCGCACAACCGCGTCACCATCCAGTTCCGCCCCTTCCCCAAGTGGGTGGGCGACGTCTGCATGTTCCTCGGCGACGCGGCGTGGCTCGTCTTCAATACGGTCATGGTGGTGGAAAGTCTTGAGGTCATTCAGGAACTCCGGGAATTTCCCTACGCCACGCCCGCGCTGGACTGGCAGCTTTCCTCCATCTACTTCATCTTTCCCATCGCCTTCACGCTGATCTCCATCCGCGTCATTCAGGTCAACATCATGAAATTCATCATGAAACAGGACATTCCCTCCCCGGACAAGGCCGCTATGGAGCAGGCTTTCCCTGACGGAGACGTCCGCATATGAGTCCGGCGGGGGTGCTTTTCGCCACCTTCGGGGCTCTGCTGCTCGGAGCGCCGATCACGGTGGCTCTCGGGGCCGCGGCGATGGCCGCGCTCTACGCCGTGGACCAGAATCTCGTGACGATGGTGCAGATCGCCTTCACCTCTGTGAACTCGTTTCCGATCATGGCCCTGCCCGCCTTCGTGCTCACGGGAGCGCTCATGGAGCACGCGGGCATCTCCCGGCGGCTGGTGGCCATCGCGGAGCGGATCGTCGGCCCCATTCCGGGCGGGCTCGCCGTATCCACGGCGTTGGCCTGCGTGTTCTTCGGGGCCATCTCCGGGTCGGGCCCGGCGACGACGGCAGCCGTGGGCATGCTCATGATTCCGGCCATGATCCGGCGGGGGTTCACGCCGGGCTACGCGGCGGCCGCCGCCGCAACCGCCGGAGGCGTGGGGATCATCATACCTCCGAGCATTCCGATGGTCGTCTACGGCGTGTCCGGGCAGCAGTCCATCACCAAGCTGTTCCTCGCCGGTGTGGTGCCCGGCATGCTGATCGCGATGGGGCTTGCGGCGACGCATCTTTTCCTGTGCCGGAACATGCCCGCCGAGGACATCGACGCGCGTCCGGACGGAACGCTCTGGGCGGCGTTCCGCGACGGCCTGTGGTCGCTCATGGCTCCCGTGGTCATCCTCGGCGGCATCTACGGCGGATACTTCACCCCGACCGAAGCCGCGGTGATCGCCATTTTCTACAGCATCTTCATCGGGCTGTTCGTCCACCGCGAGCTGACCTTCAACGGCATCCGCCGGTCGTTGCAGACGACCTCGTGGATGACGGGCCGGGTGCTCATCATCATGTTCACGGCCTACGCCTTCGAGCGTCTGCTGGTGCAGTACCGCATCCCGGACATGCTGGTTGAGCATGTCCTCGGCGTCACCACGGACGTGACCGTAGTCTGGATGTTCGTGGTCGCGGTGCTGCTGTTCCTCGGAATGTTCATGGAGACGCTGGCGATCATCCTGCTGGTCACGCCGGTCATGCTTCCGATCATGACGGCCTTCGGCGTGGACCCCATCCACTTCGGCGTGGTGCTGGTCTGCTGCTGCGGGGTCGGCTTCTCCACGCCGCCTCTCGGAGAAAACATGTTCATCGCCTCGGGCATCGCCAACACCACGCTCGAAGACATCTCCTTCCACGCTTTCCCCTTCGTGTGCGTCACCATCGGCGTCATCCTCCTCTGCGTGTTCGTGCCCGACATCGTGCTGTTCCTGCCCCGGTTGGTCATGTAAAAAATCGGGGGAGGGGAACCTTTCTTCAGAAAGGTTCCCCTCCCCCGTACCCCCTCCCAAGACCTTCGACCTTATCGAATCCCTCCCCCCGGCGTTCCCGTGTGCGAAAGGACGGAGGCGTCATGTCGGGCATACAAGAGAGAGGGAGAAAGAGTCCCGTCCACGAAAGAACGGAAGGAAAACGGCCCGGCTGAGCGGTTGCGGTCCGGCGTTCCCCGAATCGAAGCCTCCATCCCTATCTTCAACGACAACAAAGCCCCTCTTCAGACGAAGAGGGGCTTCCCATACGGGGAACTCCCCGGAAACAGGGATTCGATAACGTCAAAAGTCTTTTGAAGTTGAGGGGATGTGGTTTGGGGAAGGGGAGGAGAAACTTTTCTTCAGAAAAGTTTCTCCT
>CAUHBW010000290.1 GCA_959604115.1 uncultured Bilophila sp.
CGCTTTCCAGCGGGAGCAGATCACGGGCGGCCTCAAGCTGGCCCCGGTACACGCTGTTCTCCAGCGGCAGATTCTGGAGGTTGGTCTGTGCCTGCTGGGTTTCGTACGGCTTGAAGTACGTCTCCCACATCTTGTAGTAATCTTTGGCCCATGCCTGCTGTTCTTCGGCAATAGTCGCCATGCGGTCGTTGTATTCATAGTCCACGGAATTCACGCTGGACCCGCCGCCCTTGCACTCGGCAACCTCGCCGTCGTACCAGTAGCCTTCCTGTTCCAGCGTCTTCCCCGTCTTCATGTCGATGACGATCTTCGTGTAAATCATTCTGCCCATCGGCTTTCCTCCAGAGATTCCCGTGTGGTCGTGGTCAGAACGGCATCTTCCGTCTTTCCCGTAGAAGCGTCATAGGCGAAGTGTGGAAGCACGCATTGTTTCTTCGCACCGCAATGCAATGCCAGTTTCCACGCAAGAGGATTGCTCTCCGGCGCAATCCCGATCACCACGTCGAACAGGTACCCACACCCATCCCTGAGTCCGAGGTAATGCTCGAAAATGCCCCTGCCGATGGCGATGGATGTTTTCCTGCCCCAGTACCGGCGGAACACGGCGTAATGCCCCCGCGCCGCGCGTCCTTCAAGCGTATTCAGCCAGCTCACGCCGCAGGGTTGCTCGTCGTACAGTACGAGAAACGGCAAGGAACCGGGCCTGAACAGGTCGCTCTCAAATTCCTCGGCAGATCGCACGGTGCCGTCCATGAACATGCGCCGGGTGCTCCCTTCCCGTTCCAACACTGTATAGGCGCACCGCATCAGCTTCCGCTCATCCTCACTGCCCCTGAAATACACAAGCTCGACACGGCTCATGTCCCGGCCTCCTCTTTTGCCCTGCCCATCGCCATCCACGAAAAATCTCCTTTGGCGGCGAAGCTCCACGCTCCGGTTCCCGCACCGTCAGCGTCCAGAGCCTCGGTGAACCGCTCCGGCCCGACGGTTATCCGCTGCTCCCCCGTTTCGGGGTCCGCCTCGGGAACGATGCCGCTCCATCCCGTCAGAAACACTGTGGGCCGCCCATCCCAGTTCCCCGGAATGGCGACGGTTTCCCCATCCTTCGCTTCACCCGACGCCCACGCGGGAGGAACGGCGTCTTTCGCCAGCTTCTTCACGGTTACACTTCCGTTCCGGATGCTTTCCGTCCCGACCGCGCCGGGTGAAATTTTGTAGAACGTCACGGCCCAGTCCCCCAGCGTTTCCGCCGTGACGGCCCGCTTTCCGAGCTTGTCCGTGGTCACGGCCCCGTCCGTGAGGTTTCGGGTATCCACCGCCCCATCGCCCAGCTTGTCCCTTGTGACGCACCGGTTCATCAGAGCCCCGCTCGTCACCGCACCGTCAGCCAGCTTCCCCGCAGTGACGGCTCCTCCGGCCAGCGCGTTGTTGCCCACCTCACCGGGCGCGATGGTACGGGAGGTGACGGAGTTGTCCGCCAGCTTTCCGCCCGTAACGGCACGCTCCGCGAGCTTGCGTTCGGTGACCGAACCGTCACGCAGAACCTGAGAAGCAATGGCCCCCACGTCCACGTTGCCGGAAGCCGTGGAAATCGATCCGCCGCCAAACGCCACGGACGCTTCGGAGGCCCGGACCGCGCGGGACTGGTCCGACCCGCGCACAAGACCCGAAAGCCTGAGCAGTTCCGTCCTGATGGCCTGCAAATAGGTGGTGAGGTTCCGGTCCAGTCCGCGCGGGACGGCCTGCAACCCGCGATCAGGCGCTGCCATGTTCAAGGTCCTCTACGCTTGCCCCCATCCGGGCTTCGTAGACCGGAGCCGTCCCGGACAGTTCCAGCGCCCACAGTTTTTCGCCGCGCGTCGTCCGAACCCGCACCGTCCGCGTATCGCACACGCGCAAGGTCTGGCGCGGCGTCTCGCTCGGCCCGAAAAGCCGGACGATCACCGGGTCGGCCTTGCTCTGCTCGCCTTCAATGCGCAGCGCGGACATAGTGGTGAAAGCGGACGTGAAAAACGGCTTCGACCGCCATGTATACGGCAAAGGCTCTCCGCCCTCGAACACGCTGATGTCCGTTCCTGCCGCCAGATAAATGCAGTCGTCATTGACGTGGTGACGCATGGCATGCACCTCCCCGCCGGGAAGCTCGACGCGCACGATGTCCTTGCGCCCGAGGTCGAGGATGAACCCTTGGCCCGTGCCGCTGAAAAAGCCGATGTACCGCCCGTCGAGCACGGAACCTATAAGGTTTTCCGGCCCAAGCTCCTGCCACTGGTCCCGGGTGAATACGCCGGAGGTAAGCAGGCTCTGTTCAGCCGAGGTGAACAGCATCAGGCCATCCGGGCAGGCGTACACCACGCCTCCGGGCAGGTGCGCCACGGAACGCGCCGACAGGCACGGCTGCTCAATGGGGAGATGGAGAAGCTGGAGCGATTCGGGGGCCGCGCCCTGCGCCAGATAAGGCCGCCCGGTGGTCAGGATCACGATGGTGCTGTCAACATGCCCGAGTGCGACGATCCGGTCCTCCACAGTCAGCCGATAGGATTCGGGGAAGGCGTAGGGGATGAACAGCTCGGAAACCAGAAGTTCGTTACCGCGAAAACAGGCATAAATGCCGTTGTCGGTCTTGATGAGTCCCTGTGCGTCGTCCGGGATCATGTCCCAAAGCGTCGTCTGGAGAACTTCCGTGGATATATCCTTGTCATGTGCCGTATCCATATACTCCGCCTGCGAAACGGGAATTTCAGCGACAAAACGGAATTCCCCCGTTTCATTCCCCGAAACCGTACGGTAGATTCTGATATGCGTAATATTCAGCCCCGGAAGCGAAGGCGGACGAAATCCGCTGACCAAAACGCCGTCTCCCGGCTTCACATCGACGAGTTCGGACGGCGGAGACGGGGCGGATTCCTGCTGATACACGCCGCCTTGCAGGCTCTGCACATAGGTATAGCAATACGACGAACTGCGGGAGACGGCCTCGGCTTCGTCTGTAGAAGGGATACCGTCCATACTGGAAAACACGACCGGAGAAACCGCGACGCCCTGTCCTTCCACGGGCGAGAGTTCACTGTCCCTTGTCGGCATGTCGCTCCCCGCTTCGGCGATGAATCCATGTACGGAAACGTCGCCGATGCCCGCTCCGGCCTTGACCTTGACCGCAGGAGCCGTCTCGGGACGCGGGATGCCAAGACGGTACGTCTCGCCTCCGGCGAATCGCTGTGTGGGATAATCCCTGTCGCCCGTGATAAGAACATGTCCGAGCGGCGTCTCGCCGATCACGTCGATGACTGCGGACTTCGCGACGGACACGTCCTTGTCCCATGCCAGCCATCCATCAATGTCGTGTTTGAATATCGTCCGCGCCGACGCCGTAACGCCCGCAACTCGGCGGACCCCACGCAGCGGGCGCAGACTGCCGCGCCGCAAATCGCAGTTGATCGCCCGCACGGACTGATAGGCATCGAGCGTCCTCGGCTCAACACGCGGAACCTCACCGCCGAATCCGGGTATCAGCAATGTCGGCATCAGTTGTTCCCCCGGTCATGACTGACATGCCAGCCACTTTTATTGACGTGATAGTCAATCGCGTCGCCTATCATGGCCTGAACTCTTTTTGTCAGGACGCTGTTCTTGTCTTCAATGATCGCGCTGATGGCATCGTTGACGAGTCCCGAAACATCCGTAGAACCGTTCCTGACCGAAAGCGTCGCGGTCACGTTCTGCGAACCATCAAAGGTCACTGAACCTTGAGCATCTCCCGTGAAGGCAATCGTCATCGGAGAGGCCAGCCGGTACGCCCTCTCGGCTACCGCCGCCTTTTCAACTTCAAGCGTGTCACTGCCCTCGCTTGGACCGCAAATGTACTCCCATTCTCCAAAGATGCCCCCAGAGGTCGTACGGGCATACATCTGCAAGCCTGCCGTGTTGATCACGACCTGCATGCACTCGCCTTCGCTCGTGTTGAACTGGAGTCCGTAGAACATCGCCGCTCCTAAAAAAGCCCGGCCCACCGCAAGAGTGCGGGGACCGGGCCAATTTTATGCCAAAGGACCGGACCGCAGCTCCGGCGGGCATTGCAGCCTGCCGCGCTCGCCCTCGTAGGCGCGCCGACAGTGCCCCGCCTTCCAGAACGGCAGCCCGTCCCGGCTCCTCTTCGCGCACCGGCGCGACCACCGCTTCCGGCTCTTCCGACGCACTGTATCCGCAGAAAACTCCCTGAACACGCTGACCATTTTCTTCTTACTGTCCCTCATAGGGGACAGTCCAAAGCCGGGTCTGTTCTTCGCAAGCCAGCCTGAGCGCCGACGCAAGCTGATTCAAGGAAGGTTGCGCCACGGTGTTGTCCGCCAGCACCCATCCGATCGTGTCTGCCATGTCCGCACCGGCGGCTTGCGCGGCGGTAATCGCCCGCGCCATTCTCCCCTGGCTCGTTTCGTCGCCGTCAAAAACCATTCCATCCACCGTGACCAGAATACCGGCCACGGCATGGGCGCGCTCCTCTTTTGCGGCCTGAAGACGGCGTTGGGCGATGACGTCGGCGGAACACTCCTCCACCACATAGGTCTGCGTATACCGTCCGCCCACAAGTTCTATGCCGCCGGGACGGACCGCAAAGGATTCGTCCGCTTCGGGAAGCGGCGCGCGATACAGCCGGAACCAGCCGCCAAACATTTCGCAGTCAGCAGGAAGGCTGACGTTCATGAGCGTGCAGAGAGCCTCCCGGGAGAGAATCTCTTCCGTGGCGGGATTGAAATAGTCGGACATAAAAGCTCCTTATTTCCAGTCGTCAGGTATGTCGGCGTAGTTGGCGGCTTGGGTGCAGCCATAAAAGCAGCCGTAGAAACGGGTGACGCCGGTTCTTGCCCAAAGCTCTGGAACGGCTGACGTAATGTAAACGCACCTGTAAAAACAAGAATTGAAAGCTGTAACTTTTTGGTTATTGGCGAACAACCCTGCGGGTAAAGATGTAAGGGACGTACTTCCCTGAAAACACGCACTGAAATCTATCACATTCGGGTTATTGGCAAATAAATCGGAAGGAACAGATACAAGTCCGGAGCATTTGTGAAAACAGGAACCGAAGTTTGTAATTTTCGGATTATTATCAAACAACCCGGCAGGAAGGGATGTGATCCCGCTACATTCCTGGAAACAGGCCGTAACTTTTT
>CAUHBW010000291.1 GCA_959604115.1 uncultured Bilophila sp.
TTTTCATCCAACTTCTTCAAAAACTAGCGTCTTCCCATCATTTCCTGCGTGTTGAAGGTCAGGAGAAGATCCTGCTGCTCGGGAGTGGGCGGCGCGGGGAGCACCTTGGTCCTGATGACCGCGTTGACGGCGGAGGCGTCCACTTCGGCCCTGCCGGAGCTGCGGGCCACGGTGCAGCTCAGAACCTTGCCGCTGCGGTCGAGCTTGACGCTGACCTGCACGGAGAGGTTCTGGCGGGAATAGGTCGGCATGCTCCAGTTCGGACGCACGGCGAGGATGACCTGCCCCATGTAGACGTCGTAGATGCCGCCGCCACCGGGGCCGTCGCCTTCACCGGCGCCGCCGCCTCCCGCGCCTCCCGCGCTTTTCTGGAAGTCGGCGAGCGCGCCCGCCACGGACGAGCTGCCTCCCTTATTCTTCGAGCCGCGCGAGGTGCCCGCCTTCTTTTTGGCGTCGTTCAGGGCGTCGGCCAGTGCCTTGTCGGGATCGACGCCGTCCTTCTTCCTGTCGGACTGCTTGGCGGGCTTGGTGGCCTTGTCGTCGGTCTTCTTGGCGTCCTTGGAGGACTCCTTCTTGTCCTTCTTGCCGTCGTCCTTGGGCTTTTCCTTGGGCTTCGGCTTGTCGTCCTCGTCGTCCTTGGGCTCGGGCCGCTTGGGCTCCTTCTTCTGCGCCAGGGCCACGGCGTCCGGCTTGGGTTCCGGTTTCGGCTTGGGTTTGGGCTGGGATTCCTTCTTCGGCTCTGCCTTGGGCTGCGCCGTGTCTTCACGGGCCACGGGTACGGCGCTGGCCGCCTGCTCCTCGGGCACGGGCTGCGAGTCCGCCTTCTTGGGCGTGGGTTTGCCCTGCGGGCCGAGCACGGGCGAAGGCATCCGGTTGCCGCCCGGAGCGCCCATGTTCACGCTGATCTGCATCATGGGCTGATCAAGCTTCACCGGCGGAGAGCTCGGCCAGAGAAAGATCAACAGCGCCAGTGCAATGTGCAGGAAAATGGAAACGAAATAACTGCCAAACATCGGTGGGTCTGCCTTTTTCCCGCCCTTCGCGCCGAAGGCGGGCGTGCCGTATGTCCGTTGTGCGCGTCCGGCCGGAAACCGGGCCTACTTCCTGCCCTTCTTCACCGGAGCGGCGGGCGCATCTTCGCGCAGGGCCACCACGCCGAGCTTGTCGACGCCCGCTTCGCGGATGCGTCCCATGACGTCCACGACGAGCCCGTAGGCGACGTCCTTGTCGGCCTGAAGGAACAGCTGCTTGTTCTGTTCCTTGACCAGCAGGTTGACCTTGTCCTGCAACTCTTCCAGCGGCACCTCGTAGGAGTCGAGGAATATCGCGCCGTCCTTGCGGACCGTCAGGATCATGTTGTCCGATTCGGTGGGCAACGTGTCCACGGCGCGGGTCTGGGGCAGGTCCACGTCAAGCCCTTCGGTCATCATGGGGGCGGTGACCATAAAAATAATGAGCAGAACCAGCATGACGTCGACGAACGGCGTCACGTTGATTTCCGACACGAATCCCTTGTTGCCTCCGACAGAAGCTCCCATGACGCCCTCCTATTCGGTCTGTCCGGCTCTGGAGACGGCGCGGTGGGCGTTCAGTTCGCGCTGCACGCGGTTGAGGAACATGCCCGCGAAGTTCACGAGGCGGGTTTCGAGCACGCCGAGGCGTCCGTGGAAGGTGTTGTAGCCGATGGTCGCCGGGATGGCCACGAGAAGGCCCATCGCCGTGGCGATCAGCGCTTCGGAGATGCCGGGCGCGACCGTGGCGAGGGACGCCGACTTCATGGCGCCGATGGCGTGGAAGGTGCTCATGATGCCCCAGACCGTACCGAACAGCCCGATGAACGGGGCCGTGTTCGCGGCGGTGGCGAGGAAGGAGAGCGAGCTGGTCAGGCGGGTCATTTCCATGTCCACGCCCTGACGGAGCGAACGACGCACGTTGTCCACCACGACCTCTTCGGAGTTTCCGGCTTCCTTCGAGCGGTTGAACTCGGTCACGCCCTCGTGGGCCACCGTGTACAACGGGGAAGCGGGATCGCCGCCGAGCGACTGCACGGCCTCGCGCAGATCGCGGGCGTGGTTGAAGCGGTCCATGCCGTCGGCGGCCTTTTTCAGGCCCGCGCGGATGTTCAGCCACTTGCGGAACATGAGCGCCCAGCTCGCTACGCTCATCACGAGCAGGATCACGAGGACCGCCTTGGCCACCAGCGTCGCCTGGGCAAGAAGGGAAAGAATGCTCAAATCCATACGTCACACCTTGGGTACGTCTGTATTTTTTTGGGATGCGCCGCAACGGCGCCTCACGCCCCGGAGCCGCCGTTCCCGCCGGGCTCCTGCCATAACAAAAGTCCCGACAACGCCGGAGCGCTGTCGGAAAAAAACGCTTGTTCGCTCGCCCGGTAATAAGCGTCTCCGCCTTTGGATGCAACGAGAAAATGGATCTTTTTCCCGCCGGCCCTCCAAAAGACGCCGCTGTATCGGAAAGGGGCGGCGCGTTTGACACTTTTATGCATTCCGCCGATAATATGCAATCCAAAAGTCTTGACAATTTCAAGAACTAACAGTAATCCTTCTCAAAGAGGTATGAATATGTCACAGCCACAGACTCGTATGACTCGTCAACGTATGGTCATCCTTGAGGAATTGAGGAAAGTCAAGACTCACCCCACGGCCGATGAGCTGTACGCAATGGTTCGTACCCGCATGCCGCGCATCAGCCTGGGGACCGTGTACCGCAACCTCGATTTCCTGACGGAATCCAAAGAAATCCTCAAACTGGAGTCCGCGGGCTCCATCCGCCGTTTCGACGGCGATACCCGACCCCATCAGCATGTGCGCTGCCAGATTTGCGGCAAGATCGGGGATGTCATTCCTCCTCTGCCGACGCCTTCCGTCGAAGGGGTTTCGGTCGAAGGATTCATGGTTACCGAAGCCCGCGTCGAGTACGAAGGCATTTGCGAAGAGTGCGCCAAGAAATCTTCCTGAGCGCGCACAGGCCGTTCCCCGTTATAGCGGGGTTCCCCAAACCGTTTTTTCGGGCTACCGTAGCTCCATGTTTCGGGGTCGCGCTCCGTGCGCGGCCCCGAAACCCGTTCGGAAGATGCTCTTCCTCACGTTCTACAAACAAGAGGTTTACCCCATGAAATCCTTGAAAGGTACGCAGACTGAAAAGAATATCCTCACCGCGTTCGCCGGTGAGTCCCAGGCCCGCAACCGTTACGACTATTTCGCCTCCGCCGCCAAGAAGGACGGCTTCGTGCAGATCGGCGACATTTTCACCGAAACAGCCCTTCAGGAAAAGGAACACGCCAAGCGTCTGTTCAAGTTCCTTGAAGGCGGCGACGTGGAAATCGTGGCCGCGTTTCCGGCCGGCGTGATCGCCGCCACGGAAGCCAACCTGTACGCCGCCGCCGCCGGCGAGCACCACGAATATACCGAAATGTATCCCTCTTTCGCGAAGATCGCCGATTCCGAAGGCTTCTCCGAAATCGCCGCCGTCATGCGCAACATCGCCATCGCGGAACAGTACCACGAGGAACGTTTCCTCGCTTTCGCGAAGAACATTAAGGAAGGCCGCGTGTTCGTGCGCGAAACCCCCGTCGTGTGGCGTTGCCGCAACTGCGGCTGCCTCGTGACCGGCGAGCACGCCCCGGCGCTGTGCCCCGCCTGTGCGCATCCCACCGCGCATTTCGAAGTCCTGCACAACCCTTGGTAAGCCGGGAGGTGCCGCATGGCTGATCCGAAAGACATGTATCGCTGCCCCGTGAGCAATTGCGGGTACGTGTACGATCCCGATCGCGGCGACAAACGCCGCAAGATTCCGGCCGGGACGCGTTTTGAAGACCTTCCCGAAGACTGGACCTGTCCCGTCTGCGGAGCCTCCAAAAAGAACTTCAAGCCGTTGAGCGAATAGCGTTCTCCCGTCGGGGAACCGCATTTCCCGCAGAGGCTGACGGAAGGCCCGGACCGATTGCGTCCGGGCCTTTTTCGTGTCTTGTGCCGAAAAGGCTCAAAGGATAGGCTCGCTTTTGCGAAGCCCGGTTCCGGGTTGAAGGAGGAAGCATGCGGATTGCGGTATGGAATACGGCTTTTTTGGGGGATGCGGTGCTGACGCTGCCGCTGATTCAGACGTTGGCGGACGCCTTCCCCGGTGCGGAGATCGATTTTTACGTGCGCCGTGGTTTCGCTTCGCTGTTTGAGGCGCATCCCGCCCTTCACGCGGTCTACGAGTATGACAAACGCCGCCTTTCCGGGAACAACCGCCTGTCCGCGCTTCTCAAGATGGGGCGTGTTCTCGGCGGTCGGCGTTATGATCTGTGGATCGGGGCGCATCCGAGCCCGCGTTCCGCCCTGCTGGCCCGTCTGAGCGGGGCGTCCGTCCGCGTGGGGTACACCGGCGGCCTCGTTTCCACGCTCTGCTACAACCGCCGGGTGTCCCGCCGTTTCCGCGAGCTGCACGAAATCGAGCGTCTGCTTGAGTTGCTGAATCCCGTTCTGCCGCCCGACGCGCCGCGTGAGCACTGGCCCGAGCTGGCGTTGCCTCCGGCGGCGGTGGAGAAGGCCGAAGCCTTCCGCGATTCGCTGCGGGAGGGCGATCAGCCGCCTGTGCTTCTCGGACTGCATCCCGGTTCGGTCTGGGGCACGAAACGCTGGCTGCCGTCCGGGTTTGCGGAGATTGCCCGTCGTGCCGCCGCGTGCGGGGCGCATGTCGTCGTGTTCGCCGGGCCGGGAGAGGAGGGCGTGGCCCGAGACGTGATCGCGCTTTCCGAGTTGGCGGGCAGTCCGCTCCTGCACGATCTTTCCTGCGCTCTGACGTTGCCTGAGCTGGCGGCCTATCTGAAGGTGCTCAACTGCTACGTTTCCAACGATTCCGGTCCCATGCACCTTGCCTGGGCGCAGCGCACGCCGGTCACGGCCTTGTTCGGCCCTACGGTTCGGGAGCTGGGCTTTTTTCCGCGCGGCGATTCCGCCAAGGTTTTTGAAGTGTCTCTCGACTGCCGTCCCTGTGGTCTGCACGGGCCGCATCACTGCCCCAAGGGGCACCATCGCTGCATGGTCGGCATTGACGTCGATGCCGTGTGGCGGGATGTGAAGGGCAAGTTGGGGGTGTAGGAAGAAAGGGAGATGAAGATTGGGGAGGGGAAGGGGAAACTTTCTCCAGAAAGTTT